>JAQTZL010000021.1 GCA_028687755.1 Candidatus Nanopelagicales bacterium | reverse complement strand
TCTCCGGCGGCAGCAATCTCGCTACCGCTCGATCCTTGAATTCCTGTCCGTATCGCGCCATGTCTCTCTCATCATCGCCCCCGAATTTAGGATTCTATCGAGGCGACAACTATTCTGACGCGGGGGGAGGCCTTTCGCGGTGAGCTGGTGCCTCAAGATCCCAACGATGAACCCGCCAGCGTAATGCTGGAGCGCATCACGGTGGAGCGAACAAAGACCGTTGTCCAACCACGCCCCCGCAAGACAACCGCCGGACGCAAACCCGTCCACGCTCCGAAGGAGAATGCCGCCATGACCAAGAGCCGCCAGGACAACGACGTACTAGGCCAACCCTACTTGGCCCGACATCTACGCCTGATCGGCGGAGTGGCACCGGCCGAGGTATTGTTCAAGGCTTCCGAATTACCGGTAGCCGATTTCTATAAGCAACTTGCCTGGGAAGTGGCGCAAGGTCATCTACGTGACGGCAAGACGGTGCTGGAGTTGGGCCATGCGGCTTGACAAGGTCTACATCGATGGCTTCAAGAACCTGAAACAACTGACGGCAAATTTCGACGAGCGTCGCCTGACGACGGTGGTAATCGGCCAGAACGGGGCAGGCAAGTCCAATCTGATCGAAGCCATCATCAGCATCTTTCGCTATGTGGATCTGCGTCGCAACGAGCTGCGATTTCACTACCGGCTTGATTACCGTATCGACGGGGCGAAAGTAACGTTATCCAACCTCGCCGATGAACCTGCCATCGCTGTAGATGGCAAGGCGGTAACGCGCACCGAATTCGAGCGGCGCAAAAGCGACTGGTTTCCTGATCTAGTGTTTGGCTACTACTCGGGCGGTAGCCGTCGACTGGAATCTCTGTTCGATGCACACCAACGTCGCTACTACAACGACATCAAGCTTGAAGAGAATCCCGCCTTGGTTGCCAAGGCACAAGCGGAGAGGCGTTTGTTCTATTGCCGGCCCATCCACGGGGTCTTGGCTTTGCTTGCCTTTTTCGCGTTTCCCGAGGCCAAAGTCACCGCAGAGCTGGCGAACAAGCTAGGTATCACCGGTTTTCATTCCATGCTGGGCCTGTTTCGCGAGCCTTGGTATGCAAAGGGCAAGAAGATGAGTGCCGAAGACATGTGGGGATCGGGCGGCCCAGCGGGGAGTACAGCCAGGACTTTCAAAGAGGTTGCGTTTCACCCGTTTGCACTGGAGGGCAACGCCGTTGACGATTACCGCGACAAGAAACAGTCCGAGCCACAGTACGCGGCCTTCTTGCCGTCGCTTGAACACTTGAACCGTGTAGCCGGAAACTTCAAAAACGAACGTGAGATGTTCTACGCCCTGGAGGCAATGGATATCTCTGACCTGATCCGTACCGTTGATCTGTGGGTCACACGCACCAATGACAAGAGCGGCGACGTAGGTTTTGCTGATCTCTCCGATGGTGAGCGCCAATTGTTGATGGCCCTGGGCTTGATCCGCGTGTCACGCGGCAAGCGTGCGCTGTTTTTGCTAGATGAGCCGGATACGCACCTCAACCCACACTGGCAGCACAGCTATCTCAGCCTTATCGAGGAATGGACCGGCATTGCTGCCGACGCAGCCAATTGCCACATCATTCTGACCTCACACAATCCGCTGACCATTTCGGCTTTGACGCGCGACGAAGTGCGGGTGATGACAACCGAAGAAGACGGCCGAATCAGCGTTTCCGCTCCATACGCTGATCCGAAGGGCATGGGCTTCACTGCTACCTTAACGGAGATTTTCGGCATGCCCACCAGTTTGGACGTGGAAACCCAGCGCTTGGTGGATGAGCGGAATGAACTCATCCACGGCGACAGCTTGAGTGATGCGGACAATATCAGGCTTGAAGAACTGAACTACGAACTTGGGAAAATGGGTTTCCTATTCGATAGCCGGGAACCGTTATACAAGGATTTCCTGAAGAGCTGGCATGATCTTCGATATGCCGATCGGAAACCATTGTCATCCGCGCAAGCACTTGCGCGACGTGCTGCCATGAAGGAATTACTGAAGCAGCTAATTCAGGACAAGGAGGCGAACGTTGATTCTGGTACGACGTGATCAAACCTTGATTCCACCGAATCTGCTGGCGGTGGCAAAACGAGCACAGGAAAAATTAGAGAGGCTTGCGCCAGATGAACGTAAGGCCTTCATCAAGAAAAAGGCGCACATTTGGCGCAGGTTTGCTCGCTATCTTGGGAAAATGTCTTATGGAAAGTGCTGGTATTCAGAAAGCAAGGATGCTCACACATTCCAAGATGTTGACCATTTTCGGCCGAAACTTTGTGCGAAGCGAACGGACGAAATTGAGGATGAGGGCTATCCCTGGTTAGCTTTCGATTGGGATAATTTTCGATATTCATCACAGCGTGCGAACCGTCCAAGCACTGATGAAGATACTGATGAAACCGTAGGGAAAGGAAGTTGGTTTCCCTTGCTGTCGCATGGAAAAAAGGCGGTGTGGGACGATCGTTGCACAAAAGATGAACGCCCCGTATTACTCGATCCCACGGTATTGGAAGATGTGCGACTAATTGAAGTGAAGCCGTCAGGACTGATGGGGGCGTCACGCCTATGCCAGGGTGATTTTCAGCGCCGCCGAGTCGAAGAGAGCATTAAATTTCTGGGTTTAGATCTTCCTGGCATTGTTGAGGCTCGACAAGCTGCAATGCGGGCGGCAGCTGGCTTGATTGAAGATATCGAAAATGCAGTTGAAACAGCCAATGAGGTTGGGGACAAGGCATATATCGTTGCCGAGAAACAACCATGTAGTAAAAAACTTGGGCAGTTGCAAGCAATGACAAGACCGCAACAGCCATTCGCAGCCGCAGTGAGGACAAAACTCAAAGAGAAAGGGTATGGCGAGTACTGTATGCGCGAGGAGGAAATGGGATTGTATATATGAGCGACATCAAACTCTTCCGCCTCGCCGCAGGCAAAGCCACCGAACTGCAAGGCGATGCCTCCGACCTGGAAAAGCCCCTGCAAACCCTGATCGAGGCCAATCTCGAGCCCTTGCTTGGCATCCGCTTTCTGGCCACGGAATACTCCACCGGAAAGACCCACGCCGGGCGCATCGATTCCCTGGGGCTGGACGAAAACAATTGCCCGGTGATTCTGGAGTACAAGCGTTCGGTCGGAGAGAACGTCATCAACCAGGGGCTGTTCTACCTTGACTGGCTAATGGACCACCAGGCCGAGTTCAAGCTGCTGGCGCTGGACAAGCTCGGCAAGTCAGCGGCGGATGCCATCGACTGGAGCGCACCCCGCCTGGTTTGCATTGCAGCGGATTTCACCAAGTATGATGGACATGCGGTGCAGCAGATCAACCGCAATATCGAGCTGATTCGCTACCGCCGCTTCGGCGACGAGTTACTGCTGCTTGAACTCGCCAATGCCACGAGCAGCGCCAATGGCAAACCTGCCATCAGCAAGGTGGCAAAGCTTGCAATACCGGAGGAAAACGCGCTCAAGGCAGTGCCGCGTGATCGTTCCTTTACCGACTGGCTGCCCTTGCTCCCGGCGCATCTGACGGAGCTGCTGTCGTCACTGGAGGACTATGTCGTGTCCCTTGGCGACGATGTGCAACGCAAGGAGTTGCGGCTTTACCTGGCATTCAAGCGACTCAAGAACTTTGCCACGGTGGTAGCGCAAAAGAACAGACTGGTTCTGTACTTGCACCTGAACCCCAAGGAACTGGCAGCACTCCCCGCCATTGGTCGGGATGTCAGTCAACAAGGCCATTGGGGCACGGGCGATGTGGAATTGTCGCTGACGAGTCAGGCAGACCTGGACACGGCAAAGCCGCTGATCTTGATGTCCTATCAAGGGCGCAATACGACGGGCTAGGGCTGGCCCCATGCCAAAGGTCACGTTAATTCTCACAACATCCAGATTCTTGAGAAAAATCTGGATGTCAGTGAGAACCTACAAACCTACACGTCCAGGTTCCGCGCATACAGCGCGTTGGCTTCAATAAAGGCCCGGCGCGGTTCGACGTTGTCGCCCATCAGGGTGGTGAAGATCTCGTCGGCGGTGATGGCGTCGTCGATCTGTACGCGCAGCAGGCGGCGTACGGCCGGGTCCATGGTGGTTTCCCAGAGTTGCTCGGGGTTCATTTCGCCCAGACCCTTGTAGCGCTGCTTGC
>JAQTZL010000020.1 GCA_028687755.1 Candidatus Nanopelagicales bacterium | reverse complement strand
TGAGTTTCAGTTGCTCTACACGAGTAACATCATCCCACCTGCTTTCCAGATGACAGACATGGACAGCTACATCACGGGCAGCTATCTGTCTGGGTTGCAGTGCGCCGTGACTCTGGAGAATGTCTCGTTGAGGTTCGGTGACTATCTGGAGACACTGTTCTCTGGTGTGCACACAAGTGTCAGCAGCTTTGACTACCAGACCTACAGTCACGACGTGGTGCTCCGACACAAGAACACAGTGTACAACAGCGCAAACGAAATTGTCCACCAGGTAGGAGATATCGTCCGAGATGAGAACGGTGAACCCGTGATCGAGCACCTGAAAGGGAGCGTGATCCTGGACAACAACGGAGAACCTCTGGGGATCGAAGGCCGTGATCTGACGCGATACTTGAACCTGATGGTCATGGACTACCGTGTCAAGGTAGCCTCTTCATCCATGGTGAAAGACTACGACAAACAGATCAAGACGCACATCACGGAAGTGTGCTTAGAAGATGCTGTCTACGCCAATGGCCAACTGCTGGACAACACAGAAGCCTTTGTGGTGGTACCGAGGACTGTGTCAGATCTGCGGGTCAAGACACCCACGGGAACCAAGACGGTTTCTAGCATGCAGCAGTTTGTAGTGGACGTGTACGTGAACTTTGACGTCTACAACAACACCGTGATCCGTGATAACATCTCGTACGACGTGACCAAGATGCTGGACGAGTATCTGTACCAGAGGACTGTGGTGAAACGCACAGAGGCTCTGAACGTCATCTTCACCAAACTGAAAGAGTTTGTGATCAGTGTGAGCTTTGCGAAGTTCACAGAGCTTGACGATGAGTACATGGAGATCATCGACAAGAATGCTCGGGTAAGTTTGGGTAAGACGCTGGCGCTTGAAGCCACTGGGTATAGCTTGAAGGAAGACATCGTGGTCAACTTCAGATTGATCGACTGACGAATGCTACCACACCCTAGGGAATACCTAGGGTGTGGTGGGCATTTTTTGGTTTCTTATTTATGAACACAAGGAGTTAGCCATGCGCGTTTCCGCTATGAATTTTGAAGGACGTCAACAGTTGATCACGGAGTCGCCGACACTGCCGGACCATATCGCCACGAAGCAGTACGTGGATAACAACGTTTCCGGACTGGTGGCTACTGCGGTGGGTCAGGAACTGGGTGATTTCCAGGCGGCGGTCACGGCACAGATCTCTAACGCACAAGCGGGTATGGCTCCCAAGTCTGCGGTGACGCTGACCGCTGGTGAAGCCGCTGACTTGTCTTTGAGTGATTACTTTGTGTTGAACGCAAACGGTAATCAGGTCATCACGTTGAGCAACGTAGCCAGCCTGAACGGTAAGCCCAAAGTCATCATCTTTGACATCCGGAACACGTCGTCGCTGAACATCACCTGGTCCATTCCGAACCTGACGTTCAGTCGTGCCACGCCGCCGACACTCACTCCTAACGGACGTGACCTGATCGCGCTCTCCACCAAAGACGGCACTGGCTGGGATCTGATGGTAGCAAGTCCTAACGCCGCGGCCGCAGTCTGATAGGAGCTGACATGAGTTCCAACCGAATGCTTCTTGCCGATAAGGGACTCAATACAGTTCCTGTATCGACGTTCACGACTTTTTACACCACGTCGTTTCTGACGACGCTAGCGACCCTGGTAAGCACAACGATTCAGACGTCTAAGGTGACATCGTATCAGACGTCACACCAGACTACCTCTGCCGCCGGAACCAGTTTCTCCACCTCGATCAACACCAGTCACGTGACCAACTACGCCGTGTCAACCTCCTGGACGACCTCCGTAGGAACAAGCGCACAGGTGGGATACTCGTACGCGACCAGCTGGGCAACGAGCTGGAACTCGTCACACAGCACAGGGTATGTGTATCAGACCGGTTACACCACCGGGTTTTATGCCGATGTAAATACATCCTATACCTGCATGTTTTTGACTGGGGTGGTGACGCAGGGTACAAATGAGTGGTCAACTTCCTATCTGTATCCAAGCACCTACTATGTTTCCATGATTGGAGGCGGAGGGACTTATTTGGGTTTGAGTCCCGTGATCACCAATTTGGTTGGTTGGCGAGTGACTTATGGCTATTTCAATTCGATGACACTTTGGGCCACGTCAGCGGTCGTCAACAGAACTACTCAGGTCTGGCAGGAGTTTCAGACTTACGTCGCGACCACAGGTAGCTATTCGACGTCCTACACCACATCAGGTAGCACTTCGGTCAACACCTCTGGCTCTTATACCTCCAATTGGACAACCAGTTGGTCGACCAGTGCCAGCACTGCCGCCTCTCACGCTACCTCCTACGCTACAAGTTGGACGACCACAGTGGCAGGCAATCTGACCTACGGTACAGCCTACAGCACGTCACATACGACGCAGGCGGATACCACCGTAGAAACACTTGGAAACACAAGCTTCCTTACCGAGGCTCAAACTGAAAGACTTACATGGTGACATCCATCATCGCCAGACCCGTAGACGCTCTTGTTCTTCATCAGAAGGGTGAGAGTAAAGAGCGACTGGGTCCCAATGCACGTCTGACTTCTTACGCGCACTTCAAGCATCTGGAAGAGCTGGTCATCAAGCACAGCCTTATGCCTATCTCGGCGGATATCACCCCTATCCATCCGCCGTTCTTTACGGAGTTCACCTACACCGATATCTTCGGTGGCTTTTTGGTGACGACACTGAGCGCTGAGATCAACTACCGTCTGGCTGAGAGTTTGGGTTCTTCTCCCAGCTCGAAGGTCTCCAGTCATCTGACCGGGTACAAAGACAAATACAAGCAGACCGATCTGCCTGACAATCTTCCTCAGTTGGATAAAGTCATCTTCATGACCGGAAGCAATCTGTTTCTACGGGTTGTGGACACCAGCAGACTGGATGAGATGATGGCCACGGATAACTGGTATCTGAAACCGCATCCACTGACCAACGATCAGCACATGCGAGAATACGGTACCAAGTACGGATATCACCGCGTCATCGACAAGAATGTCAGCGGGCATGCGCTTTATGAGCGAGCCACTGAGATCGGGTCCCTGAACTCGTCTGAGCTGACTATCCGTGCCATGCTGGACGGTAAACCAGTGGTCAATCTGACCAACTTCGCCGAACGGTATGGTCACTCGTATAGCTGTTTCATCGAGGCAGCCAAGACAAGGTCAGATCCATCCACGGCTATCCGAGACATGCTCTCAGATGAAGAGAGTGGCTTCTTGTTCCCGGAGTTCACTGACGAAGAAAACATCACTCGGCTGCACGCTTATCAGAAGAAAGCACTGGAGCTGCGTGAACCTTTCCGCATGAAGACTTATCAACAATTGCAGGTTCGTAGAAAGAACGAACCTCAACCCCAACAACCTCCTGTAAGGAAACAACCATGAAGTTCGCAAAAGTTGTAGACGGTGTAGCGGTCACTCGACCCATGTCGCCGATGGAGGCTCTCCGTGAGATCCGCACCACGGTCAGCCGCAACATCACTGAAGCAGATCTGACAGCACTTCTCGCCTCCCATGGCTACAAGCCTGTCGATATCTCACTGATGCCGACGATTCCGCCTGAGCTGATGGGCCGCTGCATCATCAAGCTGGGTATCCCTCAGGTCAACCCTGACGGCACGCTGACTCGTACCTACGAGTTCGTGGAAGCGACTCAGGCACAGCTGAACCAAGCTTCTGGCCGGAACCGCGCCAAGCGCGATGCCCTGCTTCGTACCTACGTGGACAGCATCAATGCCATCCGCTGGTCCAGCATGTCTGCCGAAAAACAGACCGAATGGGGCGCTTACCGACAAGCGCTTCTGGATCTCCCGGATCAGCCAGGTTTCCCCATGAACGTTTCTTGGCCAGTCAAGCCAACGTAAGAATCTCCAGTGTACCAGGGTGACCTGGTACACTGGAGTCTTTACCGTCAATACTTCACGTAGTATGTCACCCCAGACAACTCTGGCTTGTTCACATACGGCAGATAGAACTTAGTGGGTTCTGAGTACTTTACCACACCTTTGCCGTAGTACAACGAGTAATCGTTGCTGCCGCCGGCAAAAGCTGTCACGTACATCCGTTTGCTCGGTGTCGCCAAGGTAGGATCAGAACCACCCACCATGTACATCTTTCCACCCACCACAAAGTTCACACAACCGATCTTGGTGACCTGAGCACGAGTGAATGGACTTGACCACGCACCGATGGTGCCCTGAGACGTGATAGGAGCCGCGTAGACGCGTCCGAGGTACGAGTTGGTACCATCATATGCCTGCATCAAATAAACGTGGCTACGGGTCACCAAACAGTGCTCAAAGCGTGCTGTCACAGGACCACTACCTACGTCAGCCATACCTTGTACTTGGCCAGCTGAATCGATGGTTGCGCGGTACACGTTGTTGATATAGCCGGTGGTGTTGTGACCCCCTATCAGGTACACATAGTTAGCAGTCACAGCGATGGAGGCATGACTCACAGGCTGCGGAAGTATCCCGTTGGTCGACCACCCTGTGATCTCGCCATCGGCGTCGAGCACAGCCTTGTAGCAGTTAGCCGTTCTTGTACCACCCACTGTCAGTCCGCCGTAGGTGTAGATGGCGTCACCGACCACAGCGCAGGCAAACTTGGCAAGCTGGATAGGCAAAGACGTTGCTACTACCCATTCACCCAGTTCACCGTTTTGGTCAATTACTGACTTGTAGACACTGGAAGAGTAGGTACCTTGTTCATCCACGCCACCCATCACGTAGACTTTGTTGGCCACGGTGACCACCTGGTGTTTATCCAGCTGTTTGGGAAGGTTGTTCCAATTGGTCCAAGTAAAGTCCAATGTGCCATCAGGAAGCAGATCTACTTTCTTGACCGTATTGGATACCGCGAGAGACTGAGTCCCAGCGATAAAGAACGCCTTGTCTTTGGTGACCACCACCTGAGTGTCAGAGATATCGATAGGTGCAGTCTGGTACTGAATCGTAGATCCAAACGCTGCCGACTGCGTCGTGTTGAAGTGGTACTGTTGTTCCCATGGACGACCAGCGCCAGGTGTCAATCTGGCCAACCTGGTCGGCACTTGTACTGCACCAGTACCGTAGTAGAAAGAGAAGTCGGAAGGACTTCCGACAATACCGGCTTTCAGTACAGTGCTCTCTGGTCCTCCCCCGCTGTTTCCACCGAGCAAATGGATAAAGTTTGGGGTAGCCACCACAGCTGCGTCTGTTTTCCGAACAGAAAGATTGTCGCTCACGAACGAATGACCGAGACTACCATCGGCATAAACGGGAAGTCTGTAGCATGTAGTACCGGATGACCCCGCGCCAAGG
>JAQTZL010000019.1 GCA_028687755.1 Candidatus Nanopelagicales bacterium | reverse complement strand
ATTGTTCACCTTGTTCCTCACCTAATCGTTACGACTTAGCAGCCAAAGACCGCTGCTTTCCGGTAATTTTTTCAAAAGGGCGGCGATGTTACCCGTTCCAGCATTGCAGGGCAACATTCCAACGCCCCGCATCCGGCACTCCTTCGCCCATATATAGGCCAATAATTAAGTTGCGTAATTAAAACTAGGGGTTATAGAATGTACCTTATGCACTTTCGCAATAGGGCGAAATTGGGCGCTTTACTTTTCTGGAGGGTTTCCGTGCGAACCATCTTCTTGACTCAGCAGAAGCTTCTTTCTGCCTTTATAATTTCCACGCTGACTCTGGCAGGATGTGGAGGAAGCGCAATCTCAACTACAACCACAGGTAACACAAGCGCAGCCTCTGTCCAGCTTTCCACCTCTTCTACTAGCGTAACAAGTGACGGTTCTAGTTCAGCAACCATTACAGCCACGGTTCTTTCCTCTAGCAATGCTGTTCTTTCAGGCCAGGTTGTAGACTTCTCCAGCACAACCGGCTTGCTATCCCCTGCCACAGCCACAACTGATGCGAATGGACGAGCAACATTCACCTTTTCAGCGGGAACCTCAGGAGTTAATCGCACGGCAACTGTAACAGCAACTGTCAACGGAACAGCTATCAGCTCTAGCCTTCCAATTCAGATTACCGGATCGACTTTAACTGCGACTACAACCACAACTGCCGCAGCTGCAGGCTCTCCGATTACAATTTCAATTTCCGCAAAAAATTCTGGCGCAGTAGCAGTTTCTGGCCAGTCCTTGAAGTTTTCTATTGCATCTTCAAGCACTGGTAGCGGAACGCTCAGTTCAACAACTGCCACAACTGACAGCACTGGGAGCGCCACTGTAGATTTGACCGGAACAGCTGCTGGCATCGTTGATGTATTGATAGAGTGGATGGACTCGACCGGCGCCACCGCGAGCGCCTCTACCACCAAATCAATTACCATTAATCCATCTGGCGGCGCCTTTTCAGTCAGTACGCCTGCTTCCTCTCCATTTGCGGTTGCCATTGGCACCAACCAGACAGTCACCTTGAATGTGCCTAGCGCCATAGGTGGCGTCGCGATTGCCAGTATTCGGTATGCCTCGACACTAGGATCTTGGCTTGCAAATGG
Source organism: Candidatus Nanopelagicales bacterium (assembly GCA_028687755.1). Lineage (NCBI taxonomy): Bacteria > Bacillati > Actinomycetota > Actinomycetes > Candidatus Nanopelagicales > Candidatus Nanopelagicales bacterium. Next base: position 5,932 of record JAQTZL010000019.1, on the reverse strand, counting down.
AAATAATGCGTTGACAGTTGCCCGCGCTGGCACTACTGACACACAAACCTTTGTACCAGGCAATAGTGCTGGCAATGCTAACGTGCAGATTGATGCTCTGGATGCCAGTGGCAATGTGCTTACATCTGCCTCGTTTATCTTTTCTATCACTTCGCCCACAGCTAACGCGTCCACTATCACACTGCAATCCAGCGTCTCCGTTCTTCAGCCCAGTTCTGGCGCGAATCAGAGCACCGCATTGCTAACTGCTATTGTGCGCGACAACTCCAACAACCCAGTCGGAGGCGCTCCTGTCCTGTTCGAACTTGTAAACTCCTCCGGGTCAGGCGAATCGCTCAGCCCTGTCGTTGTTACGACTGACAGTACCAGCTCGGCCACCACACAGATGGGAAGGGCACAAACAACCTTCACTGCAGGTACCTCCACAAATCAGAACGCTGCGATCAAAGCTACTGTTGTGGGATCAGCTATCTCTTCTACCACACCCATCACTGTCGGTGGCACTGCAGGATCAATTGCGCTGGGCGCAGGGACAAAACTTTCGATTGTCAACTCTGATACCGCTTATCAGCTCCCCGTTACAGTCATGGTTACCGATTCAAATGGCAATGCCGTTTCTGGGGCTGTTGTTTCGATTTCCATCTGGCCAATTAAGTATTACAAGGGCGTGCGCGATACAACGTGCGCGATTACCGGCACAGGCCCGTATTCAAACGAAGATGGCAATGAAAACCTGATTAAGGATGCTGGGGAGGACACAGATGGCACAGGAGGATTACCTGACGGAATGCTTTGGCCTGTACCCTCTTCTGCTGGCTCAGTACCGTCCACAGTAACAACTGGTGTCGATGGGACAGCAACTTTCAATTGGATATATTTAAAACAATATGCAAGCTGGTTAGTAGTTCGTCTTCGCGCAACAACACAAGTGCAGGGATCTTCGTCAACGTCGTCCTTGGAGCTTCCATTGGTGCCTTCTACAACTGATACGACCTCACCCTGCCAACTCCCTGACTCGCCATTTAATTAGTGCGAAGCGGTCACTCTCGCACACGCAAGAGTGACCGCCTCAGAACTCCTCTATTGAGAATATCCGCCGGTATTCTTTGATTGCATATCGGTCCGTCATACCTGCAATGTAATCCGCCACAGCGCGGGGAAGTTGCTCTTTTTCCTGCACCCGGAATTTCGGTGGGAGCAAGCTGGGATCTTCAGTAAATGCGCAGAATAAATCCCGAATCGATCGCCGAGCTTTGGCGCTCATGCGCATAACTCGATAATGTCGATACAAGTTGATACGAAGAAACAATTTCAACTCATCGTTTAGCTTACGCATTGCCGGGCTAAAGTCCACCAGCGCTGGAGCAGCACGAACTGCTTTGAGAGATTGTGGGTCGTGCTTGGCGATATTTGACCTTGTCTGCTTAATCACGTCTGTCACTAGTGTATTTATCATATGACGGACAGTTTCATGGACAATCCGCCTATCTGCTAGATTCGGCCAGTTACGCCTGACTTCATTTAGATGTTCAGCAAAAAGGGTCACCCCCTCCATCTGCTCGAGTTCGAGCAAACCTGAACGCAACCCATCATCAATGTCGTGATTGTTATAGGCGATTTCATCTGCAAGATTAGCCACCTGTGCCTCGAGAAGTGGGCGCTGTCCAGACAAGAACCGTTCACCAACATCACCAATGATTTCGGCATTCGCACGTGAGCAATGCTTCAATATGCCCTCTCGTGTCTCAAAACACAGATTTAGTCCATCAAATGCTGCGTAACGCTCTTCAAGAAAATCTACAACACGTAGAGATTGCAGATTATGCTCAAATCCGCCGTGCTCGGACATACAAGCATTGAGTTCATCCTGCCCGGCATGCCCGAATGGAGTATGGCCTAGATCGTGCGCAAGAGATATTGCCTCAACCAAATCTTCATTCAGGGATAAACAGCGAGCAATAGATCGCCCGATTTGAGCGACTTCAATACTATGTGTGAGGCGAGTTCTGAATAGATCGCCCTCGTGATTTACAAATACTTGCGTCTTGTATTCAAGTCTACGAAATGCGCTGGAGTGAATAATGCGATCTCTATCTCTCTGAAATTCACTCCGGCCAGAGGGGCTTGGTTCCGAAAACTTCCTGCCGCGCTCGCTTTCTCTTACCGCGTAAGACGCCAGCTGTCGTTCATTCACAGCAAGCCTCGATCGTATCAATCACATGTGGTTCCGGAACGTCTCCAGTCATTACAGCTTTCCCCAGCTTTTTCAACAAGACAAAACGAATCTTGCCTGCCGCAACTTTCTTGTCTAGCCCCATTAATTCCAGGTATTTTTCAGCGGCCATTCTTGGCCCCTTTACTGGCAGCTTCGCACAACGAAGCAAGCTGCCTATACGCCCCACTTCTTCCGATTGCAGCCAACCCATACGATGCGATAAGTCAGCCGCCATCATCATCCCGGCCGCAACAGCTTCACCGTGCAACCACACACCATACCCCATTCCACTCTCGATTGCATGGCCAAACGTGTGCCCCAGATTCAGGAGGGCGCGCTCGCCACTTTCGCGTTCATCATTTCCGACGACTTCCGCCTTATTCTGACAACTACGTACTATTGCATACTGCAAGGCATCCTTATCTCTCTGTAGCAGTTTTTCCATGTTCTGCTCCAGCCACTCTAGGAACGGCAAATCCCGTATCAAACCATATTTGATTACTTCGGAAAGGCCTGCATATAACTCACGATCAGGCAAAGTGTCTAAAGTCCGCGTATCCGCCAAGACCACCCTCGGCTGGTAAAATGCGCCAATCATGTTTTTCCCCAGAGGGTGATTGATGCCTGTCTTGCCTCCCACCGACGAATCCACTTGAGCAAGTAGCGTAGTTGGGATTTGTATAAACGGAACTCCGCGCAGGTATGTAGCTGCTGCAAATCCCACCATGTCCCCAACCACACCTCCGCCCAGCGCGATAATAGGAGTCGTGCGCTCACTATGAGACCTCAGCAAGCCCTCATAGATGATATCCATCGTTTTTGAGTTCTTAAATTTTTCGCCATCAGGCAGCACGATGCGATCACATAGCACCCCCTGCTTTGTGAGCCCTTCGACCAGCATTTCCATGTACAAAGGAGCAACTGTAGTATTACTGACAATTATTGCTCGCTTTCCAAAAAGAAAGGGGGACAGCAGGTGCTCCACACGAAGCAAATCGTCACCAACGTAGATTGGATAGCTGCGTTCGCCTAGTCCTACATTCAATGTCTGCATTACTGATCTCTTTCCAATGCGGGGGGAATTGAGGTTTGATATCCTGAGATCAACTCCTGCAATCTGGATAATAGTATTTGCACATTCTGTTTGCCGGTATGCACCACGATATCAGCTATGCTGCTGTAGATTGGGTCCCGTATTTCAAATAACCGCTGCAGCGTTGCTCTTGGATCCGCTGTTTGCAATAGTGGTCTACTGTGATCATGTCGAGTACGATGCCACAAATCATGCACACTACTCTTCAGATATACAACCACGCCACCTCGCTTTAGCAGTTCTCGATTGCGTTCACTCAGGGGAGCGCCCCCTCCTGTGGCCAATACAATATTTTGCCTGTGCATTAGCTCTTCGAGCGCAGCCGTCTCCCTTACTCGAAATCCCGCCTCCCCTTCCACATCGAATATGTGCGTTATTGTTACACCAGTGCGGCGCTGAATTTCGTCATCGCAATCTACAAATTCCTTGTGCAATTGCTTAGCCAGCAGTTTGCCAACGGTAGTCTTACCAGACCCCATCATACCAATCAAAATAATGTTGCCCGTATCGGACTTGTTTGCTTCCAATGGTTTCATGGGACAGGATTGTAGCGGAATTTGCGTGCTTCACATTAAACACAAAAGCCCGGGATTGCCGGGCTTTTGTTCTGGACAATCCACTTTAGTTAGTTTGCGCCTAAAGTGTCCTTAAGAATTTTTGGTGTAATGAAAACCAGCAACTCTTTCTTACTCTTTACCTTGGTATTTGTCTTGAACATCCACCCCAGCACTGGAATGTCAGCCAAGCCAGGAACCGCCGAAGTTGAGTCTGAGACATCTTGTGTGTACACCCCCCCGATTACAACCGTCCCGCCATTCTCGACCAGCACCTGAGTATCCACTTTCTTAGTATTGATGCTAGGAACACCTGAGTAAATGTTACCCACCGAGTCCTGACTCACACTAATCTTCATGGTTACGCTATCCTCAGGAGTGATTTGCGGCGTTACCGTCAAACCAAGAACTGCCTTTTTGAAGGCCACGTTTGTCGCCCCACTACTACTTGCCTGCAAGTACGGCACCTCAACCCCTGACTCAATAGTTGCAGGAGTTTTATCTCCTGTCACTACGCGCGGGCTTGCGATATTTTTCGTTGTTCCGTCGATTGCCGAGGCATTTAATTCCAGCGTTAAGGTTTCCGTAGCAGCAGCATTAAACAGCGACATAGTCAGACCACCTAAACCCGAAGTGGCCCCAGGCAAATTTAGGCTGCCTCCTGACACATTGCCCCTAACTGCACCCACCCCACCCACTCCAACTGTTGGCCCTGTGTAGCCCAAGCGCCCCCCTAGCGTGTGGTTGAACGTCTCCCCTGCTTCGACAAACCTCGCTTCAATTAGCACCTGTCTAACAGGGACATCAACCAGCTTTACCAGTTTGCGAACCTCCTCTAGGCTTGAAGGAGTGTCCTTCACAAACAGCATATTTGTTCTCTGATCGAAGTTTGCACTCCCCCGATTGGAGAGGATTTTCTGTTTCTCACTTGAAATCAACTTTACTATGTCAGCCGCTTTGGCATACGCAAGCTCGTAATTCTCCGTACGCAGAGGCTCCAATTCATCAATTTCCTGCCGCGCAGAAAATTCAATTTTCTCCTTGGCAGCGATCTCCTCGCGCGGAGCCACTTGAATGACGTTGCCGTTCTTGCGCATGTCCAACCCACGGCTTTGCAGAATGATCTCGAAGGCCTGATCCCACGGCACATCCTTCAATCTCAAGGTTAGACTGCCCGATACTGTGTCACTGATCACCATGTTCAGCCCGGTAAAGTCTGCTATGACGCTTAGCGCCTCCCGAGTAGAAATATTCTGGAAGTTCAGAGTCAGTTTTTCACCGGAATACCCAGGTGCATTTCCCTTCACAAGCTTATTTGGGTCTTCTGCGACTGCCTTAACTTCTACGATAAACTTATTGTCTGTTTGATATGCCGAATACTCCCAAAGTCCTTTGGGTTCTATCGAAAGTCGTGCATTACCTCCCTGAACAAATGCATCGATCATTTGTACCGGCGTCGCAAAATCAGACACATCGAGTTTGCGCTGTAAATTTCGAGGTAGTGTCGCACGCTGAAAATCGACGATCAGCGCACGCCCCTGTTGCTTGATGTCAATGCCAATATCCGCATCGGACAGATCTATCTGAATTCGGCTCTCCCCATTCTTACCGCGGCGGAAATCTATATCCCGCAAACTGTGCATCTGTTCGTTAGCAGTTGCATCCGCAAAATGTGCTGCGGCTACCGGCTCTGCACCACCTCCCAGTCCCTTGGGCTGCAAGGTGATCAGGATGTCATTCCCATCCACTCGCGTGTCGTAGCCAACCATTTGAGCCAGATTGATCACCAAGCGTGTTCTATTGCCGGCTTGTACGATATTCGCGCTACGCAGGTCTCCCTCGCCAAAGGTTTGCATGGTTGTACCCATAGCATTCTCGGTATCAGGAAAGTCAAACGCGATGCGCGGTGGGGTGTTGATAGTAAAAGCAGCAGGCTGCCCCTTTGGAGGAGTTTTCAACCCAACTCTAATTACCTGTTTCCCGCTTTCACTGCTGGCGCTGATGGATTCAATGCTATTCATCAACGACTCACCTTCCTGCGCGTGCGAGCTTAGGGCTGACAGCATGAAA
>JAQTZL010000018.1 GCA_028687755.1 Candidatus Nanopelagicales bacterium | reverse complement strand
GCTGGATGGAGGTCAAGCGCCGGACCAAGGAGGAACTGGAGCGAGCCGTTGAACACGTGTTCGAGCACTTTGGCAGTCAATTCAAAATGGAGTTCTGACTCGATTAACTTCTGCTGGCTAACTTAGCGATGGTTTCAAAGGGGCTGCGGGCAAATTTGACAAGCGCCAAATTTCCGGTATCGGCCCACAAGAGATATTCATCCGTTCACCGCAAAGCGTACTATCATGTGCTGAAACGCTGATGGCGGACACTTCGGCTACGATTAACCCCGTCACTCAGGACACCGGCGCCAGGTGTCCGACATCGCATGGAATACTGTCCACGATGAGCCTGGAATCACTGTCCGCCATCAGTGGAATGCGCAACATGCTCCCAGACTTGCTCCTACAATCATTTGAGGCAAAAAAAAGTGCGCCGGATTGCATCGAATTTTTATACCAGTATTTTGCACGTTCTGCGAACGCCAATCCAGGTAGCAAACCATTTTCAGGAGGATGCTGTGCAAACAATATCTCGCAATGTCCTGTTTATTCCGAAAGTTCTGCAGGATGAATTAAATTGAGCGATATGAATATTGTCTTATGCCTCGCTGTCCTGGAATCTACTCCTGAAATCCCTATCACGCAGGAACAATTTCATGAGGCGCAGAAATCACGCACTGCTCTGAACGCTGCCTTTGCGTTGGAAGAGACATACGACCTATTGATTTCCAACTTCTTGGAACTTGAGCAAGACGCGCTATGCGCTGCTGCATCATCTGTTGTAAGAAATATTCATTCGTATGAAGATCTATTTGATGTCCGCTCCAACTCCAATCGGAGGGTCGTCAATCTTCTCAGCGCGGCGCGCCTGTATCTCGATCACGCACCGCAACACCTGGCCGACTGCGCTTTCGATGTAGAGGCATCCCGAAAGCTCTTTAGGCAGGCAACTTCGGAGCAATACGATGCTCAGTTCTCGTACAGATTTATGGAGGCCCTTCGCAATCACGTTCAGCACTCCGGCCTAGCTGTTCACGTAGTACGGCATGCTTCTCAATGGACTGGGGTGGAACCTGCGAACGTGCTCGAAACCCGTCTTGAACTCGTGACAGAGAAGAAATTCCTTCAGGAAAACTCTAAGTTTCACAAGAAAACTTTGGCCGAAATGCCTGATAGCGTAGAAATCATCCAAGCTTCGCGCGAGTACCTGCAAGGCTTGGGTCAGGTTCACACTCAAGTACGGGCTATTCTCGATCAAGTTGTACCGAATGCACGAAGAACTCTCCAGCAGCTCATTGACACCTATGCACCGCGAAACAATGGCAGCACCCTTGGTCTCTCGGTTATGCAGATTGACGGAAAAGAGCGAAAGCCGCTCTTGCCCATTTTCCTGAACTGGGACGATGTCAGGCTAAAGCTACGAACGCGAAACGGTTCCCTTGGAAATCTGAGTCGTAGATTCGCAACAGGCCACCGGAGCTTGCCAATAGAGCGGCAATGACGCCCAACCCTTCCACCGAGAGGAATCGCCCCAGCTTGCCGGGTCGAGCCTCTCATTTCAAACGTTGAGCGTCCGCTTCGACATTACACCAGTGTTCGCTCTTGGCCGTTATGTGCAGCTGTACATAACGGCCAGAAGCGGACGTTTACTAAGGCTAGATTTTGAGGCTTGAACGCTTCTACGAAACCGGGATAGAAATCGCTTGCATAATCATCATCAGACACCAACAGGGACGATAAGGATGTACGAAGAACGATTCATTGCTTTTGTAGATATTTTGGGATTTGGCAAGCTAGTAGAGAAAAGCTTCGTAACACCTGATCTTCCCCAGAAAATACTTGATGCACTGATGGCGATGCATCCAACACAGATTGAAGCCGAACTTATCACTACCGTTAATTTAGAGCTAATTCCTGTGGAAGACGTGGAGCAGGTTCGAGAAACCGCGCGACACATTTCAAAAATCCAGCAGAAAATGCACCCTGTTAGCATTAACTATTTTTCTGACAGTTTGGTTCTATCTGCCCGCTCTGATGATGTCATTGCTTCGCAAATTCTTCTGGATCTACTCACTAAAATCAGCGCAATGATGTGGATGTCACATAGCCTATTGCTTCGCGGTGGTGTGACAATCGGGAAGCTCGTCCACATCCAAGGTGGTCCAATGTTCGGGCCAGCAATGAATCAAGCATATTTCCTTGAATCCAAGAAGGCCGACCATCCTAGATTTCTGATCGATAGACACTGTATCGAACGTTACAGAACTGTTGATACTTTTAAACTGTTCGAGTCATTCATTCAAGAAGATAGTGATTACTACTACGCCTCTCTTGCGACTGCTTTCAGGCACATTTTGAATGACAGTTCACTAGTCATGTCTGGCGAGAAAGTTCTTCGAAAGTTCCGACAATCAATGCTGCAAGCTCCAGCAGAGATCGAAAAACTGCAGGAAAAGTTCAAAGACGACGACAGAATTCGCCAAAAATATGAATGGCTGGCTAAGGAGTTCGAGGCACGAATTACTGAAGTGAATCCGCTGCATCCGTGTGAGGACGACGATTACTAATCTTTCGGAAAGGTGTGCCACTTTATTTCAGGTGAGAGATGGTCTTCCGAGAGTGGCGGGTGGCAGACGGTGTGACCTTACTTTCCGAAAATTTAGTAAATAGCACCAACTTTTTCAGACACTCTATGACCGCGTTGGGTCGAAACTTGCCGGTCGCGGTGAAGTTTTTCTGACCGCTACCAGCCTGAACCAGTCACAGCCGTGTCAAGTTGGCTGGCTGCTGCTGGCCAGTAGCCGGTCGTCATTGTCTGACGATTCTTCCCCCCTCGCTGTTGCAGTGCAGTCGCTTTCTGAAGACGACCCCTCCGCTCCTGGACTATTTCTGCACAAAGCCATCTAAAAATTGATGGCAAAATAACATTAAATTAACACGTGGCCGATAGCAATCCTAAGAAACTGCTGTTATCCCAGACTAGAACATGACCGCACTGACCACACTGCTCGACATCTACCGCCAAGCCGCTGCCTCCGAACGCGAGAAGGGAACTTACTTCGAGGAGCTGATCGTCTGCTACCTGCGCAACGAGGCCACCTACCGGGACCTCTACAGCGACGTGTGGACCTATGGCGACTGGGCCGCGCTGCAGGGGCTGGACAAGCGGGATGCGGGGATTGACCTGGTGGCGCGCACGGCGGGGACCGGGGAGTACCACGCGATCCAGTGCAAGCTGTACGCGACGGACTACAAGCTGCAGAAGAAGGACATCGACAGCTTCTTCACCGCTTCGGGCAAGAAGCCGTTCACGCACCAGATCATTGTCAGCACCTGTCTGCACTGGAGCGAGCACGCCGAGGACGCGCTGCGCGATCAGCAGCCCCCGGTCAGCAAGATCGACCTCATAGTACCGGCCATCAGGCGCTGCAGGAAGGTCTTGAAGACCGGCCCCGTGACGGTGCCGTCGTGCAGCATGAAACGAAATTCGCCCTTGGGGCTCACCGCCGAGAGCATGTTGAGCGAGAAGCGCCGGCCGGTGGCCGTCACCACGTGCGTCTGTCCCGCCGGTGCCCAGGTCGTGCCCGTGTGATAGTCCGAGCGGATGCCCGCCTCGTCGGCAAAGCACACCGTCGCACCCTGTGCTCTGGCCTGCTTCTTGATGGCGGGGAACTCCTCGGTCTCCCATTTGCGCACCCGCTCGGGATCCTGCTGCCAGGCCCGGTAGAGCGGTTTCTGCACCGTGATGCCCAGCAGCGACATGACGCGGCTGACCGAGGACAAGGCCATCGTCTGGCCGAACTGGTGCCGGATCAGCTCACGCAGGATCGACAGCGTCCACAGGCCGCCCGCGAAGCCGTGCTGCAGCGGCGTCTGGTCCGTCACGGCCTGGGCCAGCGACTGCATCTGAGGCTCGTCAAGCTTGGGCGGTCGACCTGGAATCGGCTTGGCCTTGAGCGCTTGCTCGCCGCCCTTGTAGTAGTCGGCCAGCCAGCGAAAGACCGTGCGGCGATGCACGCCGTAGGCCAGTGCCAGGTCGGTCGCTTTCATGCCGGCCTTGGTCGCTTCGATCGCACGCAGGCGCATGACTTCGAGCGTGGCATGGTCAAGCTTGCGGGCGTCGGTCTTCTTGTCGGTGGTCATGTCCCGAGTCTACAAAAGTGACTTTACTTCCCGAAAATTTAGTAACTTCGCAGCCGTCTCTCAGCCAGTCATTTCGTCCGCTGCATGGCATTAGCTAGGGCCAGACGCAGCGGCTCCAATAAATGCTCGATGGTGTCCTCAGAACTAAGCGACGCAGACCCACCTGACGACAGAACCACCGTCCCTCTGTGAGGGCTAGACAGTCGAAGCTGGATTTTCTCCATTGCGAAATTCCTGTCTTGGGTCAGCGCGGTGTAGGCGGCACGCACGTCCCGATCACCCTTGATAACTACCTTCGCAACGATGCCCGCCTCAATCTCCAAAGCACCGATTTGGAGAGAGTCCACGACCGATGAAACTCCGCCAACATTTTGGAGCACGGCTGACCACGACAAGACGTCGACCACCGCAGGCGTGATTGCAGCCTCAAAATCCACTGCCTCGGACAGCCTATTCATCAGTGCCTGGACATTTCGCGGAGGGTCAATTAGCTCTAGACCAGGAGCATCTGACGAAGCCCGAAACAGCGTTTGGCGGAACTCAATCCGCTCAAATTTCAACTCTTTACCAAAAGGATCAATAACAACATCGGTGTATTCAATCCGTTCCACATAGCGTGCCTCAAGGTAATCATCACGCACCCTGTCAATAAAAAATCCATGCCCCGATTCACCTTCAAATGTACGCTTCTTGATTAGCTCTGCCAATTTGCGAATCGAAGTAGGCCACTCAACTTGGAACCAGCGAAATCTTTTCATGGTCACTCCTTGGAATCACCTGGTTCGTCATCGACAGCTTCTTTCAGCAGGTCAGCCAACACCTTTCTGGCGGTTTCTTCAACGAGCGAAAATAGATTAGACTTCTCTGTATCGGCCACATGCACAATTGACTTTCGATGTGTCCCCTTGTGCGCTCTAAAAGCACCTTGTGCTTGATATCGAAATCCAGTACCCGTCTTTCTATTTTCAAATCCTGCATCAAATTGAATGATGTCATTCGGCTCGCGCTCGTGTTCCGAACGCCAAGTAATTGCCGTGATGAAGAAACCCCGTGAAGTTAGGTCTTTGTACTCCTGAGACTGAACAAGGTTCTGCCCTGACAAGACCATAGTGTGCACAACGGCTGCAAACATCTCTTTTGCAACTCCGTCCTCAAAGCTATCTTCCAGATCGAGACTGTCTTCGTCGTCCTCACTCCTGGTTTGCAGAGACGACACTTTCAAGTTCATGACGTTCTTGAGCTTGTATCCCGGTAGTGAAGAAATCAATCGTGTGAAAAACCTGGAACGCAATGCTGGTGTGGTGAGTCTCGTCAGTTCAATCGTTTCCTCAACGATCTTTTCTTTACGCTTCTGCTCGACCGTCTCTTTGATCGCTGCGACAACGCGCTTTGCCTTTTCAGTTGCCGGAAGCCTAACTACGGTCTGTCCGTTCTCTACGAAGAATTCAATCCCGGCCTCATGACGCTCGCGTTGAAGCAACCGAGTTCGCGTGTGATTGAATTCTTCATAGGAGATGTTGACTGCGTAGCCCGTTCCACCCTTTGGCCGATGCGTTACGTTTTCGCTGACACCTACGGCCTCGGCGTAGGCCGTCGCTGCCTCCTTCATCTCATCGACAGAGAGCTGAGAGCCCAGCCGAACGAAGGTAGTCTTTTCACGCCGATGTACCGGTTCCCGCTTTTGGACAATACCTGCGATGTCGTGAAAATCATGTGGCAAAAGGGATAGACGATCCGCCAAATCTTCTCGGGAGTCCTCAGGAGAGTAGAAAATACCTCTATCCCTTGCCAATTCACGAAGTACTGAAGCAGTCAGCCGTTGCCTGCCTGAAATCAGTAGGTCGTAAATATCGTTATCGTTAGCACTCAGGTGGTCGAGAAAATCAGCCATCACCACATCCCCAAATCAGTTGCAGAATAGGTACTCTTGACCTTATTCATCGGCTCATATTTGATTGCATTCACATAGCCAGCCAAGTCGGTCTTACTGGCGTTAACATTGATACTTTCAATGTATTGCTGCTGCGCACGCTGAAAGGTTGGGGAAGAAATTGGCGACGCTCCAAGCGTCTTGATAGTGACAGATGTATTATCGTCCAAAAGCTCATACTTGCGAAGAGTATCAATCAAGTACATAAATTCATCCGTAGTCTCCCCTTTTCTAGAATAGAAAACTACAACACCCCGCTTTGCACTCCCTTTTGGGTCGCGATGCTCCAGAATAATTATTGGAGACGTCAGCATTTCCAGTGTTGCCGCTTTAGCTGTTCTCGCCTGAAGATTCGCGCGCCGATTTAACTGCGGATGGAAATAATTGCAGAACTCATGCGATGGCAGCTCGGCTGGCCTCTTGCCTCGCATTCTCTGCACTTCGTCGCGGATGTTGTCTAACCAAAATATTTCCTTCGGCCCCAGCACGAAGAGTTTTGCACCTCTGGGAAGATGCAAGGATTCCGGGCTAATTCCAAGAAGATTTCTCTGGAAATCAGCTTCGTACTCCCCGTCATGGTTATATACGAACAAAAGCCCACAAATTGAAGCGGTTACATGGTCGTGACCGTGCAGCTCTCGCCATCGGTCACTCTTGTCGGCGCAGGCAACCTGCTTTGCCAGACTTTCTATGGCAGACTTAACCGATGCTGGGCGAATCGTCCCCTTTGCATAACTTTTTAGGTCGCAATGGACGTAAGTTCTGACTGGAGAATATGGCTCATCATAGTAATAAACTACATCGCATGGATGTGTTTTTACGTCGTGCCGATTTTGATCCTCACACGGCCAATCATGATTCGTAGGACCACTACGCTCCCAGAAGAACTCGCTAAATAGCTCTGTTGCTGCAACTTCAGCAAGTTTTGCAGTATTCTCATTCTCCGCTGACATTTTAACTCCGTGTAGGTTAATCAAAATTTTTATTGATGGCGAATTCAAATCTGAAGCGCAACACCCAGGGTTTCAGTGAATGAGGGTGGAGTGCTGGAAGCTGTTCAGGAGCAGTTCGCGGTAGACGGCTAGCGGTGATCGTACACCGAGCCCCTTGCGCGGACGGCGATTGATCTCGTCGGCAATCGCATCAAGCTGCTCCTGGCTGTAGCCCGACAAGTCGGTGCCCTTGGGCAGGTACTGGCGAACCAATCCATTGGTGTTCTCGTTGGAGTCGCGCTGCCAGGGGCTGTGGGGGTCGCAGAAGTAGACAGCCACGCCGGTCTGCTCGGTCAGTTTCTTGTGTAGGGCCATCTCGCGGCCCTGGTCGTAGGTCAGGCTCAAGCGCATCGGCTGGGCAATGCCGTTGAGCTTGTCGGTGAAGGCCTGCAGCACGTTGGCGGCACTGGCGGGCTTGGGGTGCGGCAGCTTGACCAGGATCAGCAGCCGGCTGGTGCGCTCGACCAAAGTGCCGACCGCGCGCTGGCATTGCCTTCGCCCTTGATGAGGTCGCCTTCCCAATGGCCGGGAAACTGGCGGTCTTCCACCTCGGGCGGGCGCAGGTGGATGCTGAGCATGTCAGGGATCTGGCCCCGTCGGTCCTTGCCCTTGCTGTGCGGTACGCGCTTGTTGCGCGCCTGGCGTAGGCAGGCAATCAGGTCCTTGCGGAGCTCGCCTACGGGTTGGGCATAGATGCAGTGGTAGATGGTTTCGTGCGACACGCGGTACTCATGGCCCTTGGGGTAGATGCGTGCCAGTGTCAGGGCAATCTGCTCGGGCGACCAGCGTTGTCGTAGCCATTGCTGCACGAGGCAAAACAAGATGGCGTCGGAATGCAGTTTGCGCAAAGGCCGGGACTGCTCACGACGATGCTGACAAGAATGCTGGGCTGTGGCGCTGCCGTAGTGACCGGCACTGGCGTTGCGGCGCAGTTCCCGACTGACAGTGCTGGCCGAGCGACCAAGCACGCTGGCGATTTCACGCACGCTGTAGTTCTGCTGCTTCAGGCTGGCGAGGGTCACACGGTCTTCGGGCTATAGCTGGCGGTAGGTTCTGGGCTGTGGCGACATCGGCTTACCTTACGGCAGGTCAGGTGTTGCACTTCAGATCGACCAGGTGCGCGCAGGTTAGCCTTACAGTCGAAGCTTGGCTAGACGCTTTTAAATCCGACATGCAGAACACATCCCCTCAGTTCGGTGCTTTCGTCCAGGCCGTCGCCTTCGCCGCCGACACGCACCGCAACCAGCGGCGCAAGGACGCCGAGGCTTCGCCCTATATCAACCATCCGATCGCGCTGGCCAATGTGCTGGCCAACGAGGGCGGCATTGATGATCTGGTGGTGCTGTGCGCGGCGGTGCTGCACGACACGATCGAGGACACCGAAACCACGGCCGACGAGTTGCGGGAGCTTTTCGGCCCCGACGTCGCATCGGTCGTGCTGGAAGTGACCGACGACAAGTCGCTGGACAAGCCTGCGCGCAAGCAGCGCCAGGTCGAGCACGCGCCGCACCTCTCGCCTGCGGCCCAGCTCGTCAAGCTGGCCGACAAGATCAGCAACCTGCGCGACATTCAGGCCTCGCCGCCAGCGGACTGGTCCACCGAGCGCAAGCAGGCCTACTTCGACTGGGCCGCCCACGTGGTCGCCGGCCTGCGCGGCATACATCCCGGTCTGGAAGCGGTGTTCGACCGGGTTTACGCTGCGCGGCCCTGATGGCAGGCAGCATCATCTTCACCGACAGCTGGGAGCCGGGCCACTGGTGCGGCGCCGCCCTGCAGCTGTGTGCGGAGCATCTGGTCGAAGGCGAGGAGGAGGACACCCGCTATCCCGAGCAATGGATCTATCTGCTGTGGCGGCCGATTACGCGCGCGGTGCCTTTCAGCCGCCCTGACGGCTGGGGGCTGACCGTCGGCCACCCCCAGCACGAGATGCGTGAAGCTCTCCCGGCAGGCGCTGCGGTCTACCTCCTGGCGGACGAGGAATGCGTCTGGTCGTCCTGGCTGACGATTCCCCTGGCCTGTGACCGGTTCGAGCCCTGGCTGGTCGCGAAGATCCACGCCCATATCGCGAGCCAGAAGCTGGCTGAAAGCAGCCGCTACGCTGCCTGGTACGGCAACCGTGACGCGGACTTCCAGCGCTTCCTGAACGGGCTCAACGGGTCGTTCGCAGATCCTCCACCGTGAGGCCGTAGCGCTTCATGGTGTCAACGATCTCCGCAATGATCTCCTGCCGCACCGCCTCTGGATCTCTTTCGGCCTGTGCAAAGAAGGCATTGGCTTGCTGCAGCAAATCTTCGAACCGTCTGTCGGTTAACGGCTCCTGTCGGGTGGCGTGTGACGATGTAGGATGTCGGTGAGATCGAGCGGAGTGCATATTGGGGTCGTCTCAGAATTCGGAAAAAATCATACGCCAAGGGCGAGAAGTCTCAGGTTTAGCCCATAGATCCCGCGCCGCAGGCGTCAAGAAATGCTGAAATCGGTCCTATCTTAATGGGAAATCTATTGTTGGAATTGGGTGGTGTAATTTTGATTTCAAAATTTTTCGACCTGCAGTTCGTTAAAGGATATCTGAAAATTGAACGAAACCCTTGCTGATATTGAATCTTTATCGCTGCGTTGTAGGTCTGAGCAGTCTAGGGATTACATCGCGGAAGCTACTCTATGCTACAGAGCTGGCGCGTATCGGGCTGCTATAGTTAGCACCTGGATTGCTGTGGTTTTTGATCTTATCGATAAGATTAGAGATCTGGCGGTGGCTGGTGATGCTGCCGCTCGGGAACTGGAATCTAAGTTTCAGACGTACATTGATAAAATAAATGAGGGAAACGCGCAGGGGGTTGCTAAGGGTCTTGAGTTTGAGCGAGAAATTATCAATGCGTGTCGAGAAAAACTGCAGTTCTTCGACCAGCAACAGATCCTAGACTTATATCGGCTAAAGGAAGATCGGCATCGGTGCGCTCACCCATCTTTTCAGCAAGTAGGGGTGCCTTATAAGCCGTCTGCTGAACAGGCAAGGCTGCATATCAGGAATGCAGTTGTACACGTGCTTTCTCAGCCTCCTGTTCAAGGCAAAGCGGCGATTTCAGGAATTAAAAAAATAGTCGCGTCAGATTACTTTCCGGAGGATGTTGGTAGAGCTATCCTGCAGCTCAAAAAATCTGGATTGGAAAATCCAACTACCTCTCTTGTAAACTCTACTATTGACGCTCTTGTTTTTGGATTTCTTGCTTTTGAAGATATTCTATACCAGAAGAAGCGGGTGGTATCCGCGCTTAATGCAATACATGAATTGAAACCCGGTCTTTTTGAAGCGCGGATCGGTCTGCAGTTGAATAAGGTGGTGAGGGATGTGGAAGATGATCGGATTCAATGGGTACTCTACCTCGTTGCGTCCGTGAGCCGGGCGTGGGATCTGATTGATCAACCTTCCAAAGACAAGCTTGCACAAGTCGTTGAAAAAGCTTCCTATGAAGATTTGGTCCCTGCATTGGGGGTTTTGGTAGAATTTATTGAATTAAAACCTATTATAGAGAAGCGCGTTTCTAATTTTGAGTTGGATCAATTGTCAGGGGTCATAAATGTTGAGGGGCTTGAGTCAGTTATCAAGGAGAGAGTGATGCAGCTTCTTGCTAAGTCAAGGTCATGGGATAGAACTAACTCGATATTTGATAAGGTGGTCTTTCCAATATTCACCATATTTCAGCAGCAGGATGTTGTACGGATAATAAAACTTAAAACCGAGCATGGTGCCGATATTCCGGGTTCTCATGGATTCGGTCTTTTTGTGAGCAAGGTCCGCGAGAAGAATCTTCTTGCAAGCGATGAGCTCAATAAACTTTTAACGGATAACAGCGGCGGGTATTTGGTACCACAACAAGAGTGAACAATTTCTTAGAGTCGGCCCTACTACCTGAGTTCAGAGTTTGGCAAGCGCAGCAAGAACAGCGCTGTTCAGTATGAAATTCGAAATTCAGGCCTGTTTTGGTCACTTCGTTTCCGCTTGATTGTTCATCCTAAAAGACACCGTGCGGGGCACGTAGCCGGCCACCGTTGCGCTGCGAGCTGCTGCGGTCTTCGGGGTGGCCTGCTGCTGGGGTGCTAGTTCCGCCTTGTCCTGTTGGACCACCGTGCCCGTCGGAGTGGGCTGGCTGGGTATCGAGGGCGTGGCCCCTGCCCTCGTCACGTCGAGCGTGACGAACCGGGCTTCGAGCCAATTGGCCCACTTTGACGCCTTGCGCATCAAGTCGGCCCGGTACACCTCGTTGTACTGCTTCGTGCGCGAGTGGTAATTCGCAGCCTTAGTCCACAGGTCGCCCTTGTCGTTGCGGATGTGCATCCGCAACCGCCAGGCGGCTAGGTCGAACGAGTAGCAGCCGGCGCAAGCTACATCGTTCGCAGTGATGCCGAACCGGGCCAGGTCGCCCAGGTATGCTGTGTTGAACTGCATCGGGCCAACGTCATGTGTGCCATTCGAGTTGCGCACCCACTGGCCCGGCTTGCCACCCTCTTTCTCGGCGACGGCCAAAACGATGTTGACTGGAACTTCGTACTTGACGGCGGCCGAGATCGAGCAGACGACGCGCTCCTGGAGATGCGGCGGCAGATCGGCGAAGAAAGACATGCCCGCCGCTCCCTCAATTCATCCAGGACTGGCGACGTCGTTCTTCGTCCTCACGCCGGATGCGTTCGTTGTACTCGGCCAGCGCGCGGTCATACTCGCGCGCTTCGATCCAATACCCGCCCCGCTCTGGCGTTCCGACATAGCGCGGAACCGTACCGTTGAAGTCGGTGT
>JAQTZL010000017.1 GCA_028687755.1 Candidatus Nanopelagicales bacterium | reverse complement strand
TCTCGCTGCCGTTGCTATCGAACTCAATGGTCGTCCACGCAAAACGCTCGACTGGGATACCCCAGCCGAGCGCCTTGGTGCTTTACTCAAGTCCTAGCCGTGTTGCGACGATCCGTTGAAACCGCCACTGCTTCTGGGCCCTTACTTATTGAGTTGAGATTAGCCGCGCACCACGCGGTTCACGGCACTCACGATTGCCTTGAGTGAAGCAGTCGTGATTGATGGATCAACACCTACGCCCCACAGAGTTTTTCCTTCAAGGGTGCATTCGAGGTAAGCGGCAGCCTTGGCATCGCCACCTGCGCTCATTGCATGTTCTGCATAGTCCAGAACGCGTACATCAATGCCGTAGCCATTGAGCGCTTCGCAGAATGCAGCGATTGGGCCGTTGCCTGTTCCTGTAAGCGCAACTTCCTTGCCTTCGTCAGTGATGACCACTTCAACGGTGGTGTCACCATCGACAGCAGAGTCTTGCTTCACTGATTTGAGTGCGAAGCGGCCCCAAGCTGCAGCAGGATCTGGCAAGTATTCTCCTGAGAAGATGCTCCACATTTCGTTCGGAGCGACTTCGCCACCTTCGTCATCAGTAACTTGCTGCACGACGCGCGAAAATTCAATCTGCAAACGACGTGGCAATTCGAGCTTGTGCTCTGTGCGCATGATGTATGCGACGCCGCCCTTACCGGACTGCGAGTTCACGCGGATCACAGCTTCATATGTGCGGCCGACATCTTTTGGATCGATTGGCAGGTAGGGAACTTCCCAGCGATGCTGGTCAACGGAAATGCCAAGTTCGGCAGCTTCCTTTTCCATCGTGCGCAGACCCTTATTGATGGCGTCTTGATGTGATCCGCTAAATGCGGTGTACACCAGATCGCCTCCGTATGGATGACGCTCATGCACTGGGATTTGATTGCAGTACTCAACCGTTCGGCGAACTTCATCAATGTCACTGAAATCAATTTGTGGGTCAACGCCTTGGGTCAGCATATTTAGGCCCAGGGTTACCAAACAGACGTTGCCCGTGCGCTCGCCATTGCCAAAGAGGCAGCCTTCAATGCGATCAGCGCCTGCCATGTAGCCAAGTTCAGCAGCAGCAACTGCGGTTCCGCGGTCGTTATGCGGATGGAGCGAAAGGATGATTGAGTCGCGGTCATTGAGATTGCGGCTCATCCATTCAATTGAATCGGCATACAGGTTTGGTGTGGTCATTTCCACCGTTGCTGGCAAGTTAATGATCATCTTGCGATCCGGTGTTGGCTGAAGTACCTCAATCACCGCATTGCAAGCCTCAAGTGCAAATTCCAATTCAGTACCCGTGAATGATTCAGGGGAGTACTCAAAGAAGATCTCTGTTTTGCCAACCATTTGCTCGGCATGCTTCTTCACCAACTGCGCACCATGAACTGCAATATCAACGATGCCTTCTTTATCCAAGCCAAAGACCACGCGGCGCTGGAGCACTGATGTGGAGTTGTAAAAGTGCACAACGGCTTGTTTTGCACCATCAAGTGCTTCAAAGGTGCGTTCGATTAATGATTCGCGCGCTTGAACCAAGACCTGGATGGTGACGTCATCAGGGATGTGACCGTCTTCAATAAGGAGGCGAAGGAAGTCAAAGTCGGTTTGTGAGGCTGAAGGGAAACCCACTTCAATTTCCTTGTAACCCATGGAGACCAGCAACTTGAACATGCGCAGTTTGCGATCCGGGGTCATTGGGTCGATCAGGGCCTGGTTGCCGTCACGAAGGTCAACCGCACACCAACGCGGTGCCTTGGTGATTTCGTGGTCGGGCCAGGTGCGGTTCTCCAGTGGGGTGGTACGAAAGGGCACGTAACGACTGAAGTTCATGCCTGAAGGCTGTTGGCTGGCATTTGCTGCTTGGAAAGACGTGGTACTCATCGCGGGCTCCTAGTGAATTTCGATTGGCCTACCGGCGAACGCGAATCCCGCGACGAGGGGCCGGTTGGTCAGGCCTCGCCGCGGCAGCGAAGGAGCAGTGCGCGCGTCATAGTGCTGCCAATAGTAGCAGCGCTCGTAACAAACCGAAAAGGTCATCGTGATGGGGGCAGGATCGATAACTTTCGCCCGGATAGAGTTTGGCCCCATGTCGACGAACTTGAACTTGGCCCTCATCCCTGGCGATGGCATCGGAACCGAAGTAGTGGTTGAAGCCATGAAGGTGCTCAATGCGATTGCTCCAGCTGCAGGTATCACCGTGACCAGCACGGAATATGACCTTGGCGCTCGCCGCTACAACACCACAGGTGAGTTGTTGCCAGATTCAGTTGTTGAAGAACTTCGCGGCTATGACGCAATTTTGTTGGGTGCTATCGGCGACCCTTCAGTGAAGCCAGGCATCCTCGAGCGCGGTGTGCTGTTACCGCTTCGCTTCATCATGGATCACCATGTGAACCTTCGCCCAGTGCGGTTGTACCCGGGCGTGGTTGGTCCGTTGGCTGGCAAGACCACCAAAGACATTGACTTCGTGGTGTGCCGCGAAGGCACAGAAGGCCCTTATGTCGGCGCAGGCGGCGTACTTCGTGAAGGAACTGAACATGAAGTGTCGACAGAGGTCAGCCTCAATACCTATTACGGTGCGGTACGCATCATTCGTGACGCTTTTGAGCGCGCTACGCATCGTCGCAACAAGGTCACGTTGGTTCACAAGACCAACGTGCTGGTCTATGCGGGTAACACATGGCAGCGCGCGTTCAACGATGTCGCCAAGGATTACCCACAGGTTGAAACCGACTACTGCCACGTTGACGCGGCTTCGATGTTCTTCCTCACCCAACCAGAGCGATTCGATGTTGTGGTGACCGACAACTTGTTTGGCGACATCCTCACCGACATTGGTGCAGCAATCGTTGGTGGCATTGGACTTGCTGCGTCAGGCAATATCGATCCAACCCGCAAGAACCCAAGCATGTTCGAACCGGTTCACGGCTCAGCACCAGATATCGCAGGTCAAGGCAAGGCGGACCCAACGGCCACGGTGCTGTCCCTTGCAATGCTGCTTGATCACGTGGGTCAAAAAGAAGCAGCAGTCTGGGTTGAATCCGCAGTGTCCGATGATCTTGCAACGCGTGGAGATTCGGTGCGCTCAACTTCAGCAATCGGTGATGCACTTGCTGCTGGAGCTCTCGCTAAGTCCAAGTAATTTTTATTCGTAGTCGGTAGCCTTACGTGCTGCATCGGTGAAGGAGAGTCATGTCGAGCCAAGATCAACCAGTAGGCGATGAGTTATGGCCTATTGAGTTGAAGCCATCGCACAATCCGCTCCCTGCTGGGCAGCGCGAGGCGATCTTGGCTAACCCAGGCTTCGGGAAGTACTTCACCGATCACATGGTTACCGCCGATTGGACCGAAGATCTTGGGTGGCATAACGCTCAACTCGTTCCCTATGGGCCACTGAGTTTGGATCCAGCTACGAACTTCATGCACTACGGCCAAGCGATTTTCGAAGGGCTAAAGGCCTACCGTCATGAAGACGGTTCAATCAAAACCTTCCGTCCAATCGCCAACGCAGAACGTTTCCAGAGATCAGCTCGCCGTCTAGCGATGGCTGAACTCCCCATTGAACTGTTCTTGGCCTCGGTGAATGCGCTCGTGCAGCAAGACGCAGCTTGGGTTCCAGGTGGCGAAGATCAGTCGCTTTACCTTCGCCCGTTCATGATTTCAACTGAAGTGGGTCTGGGTGTTCGCCCGGCTAATGCTTATAAGTACCTCTTGATCGCGTCTCCTGCGGGTGCCTACTTCCCACAGGGAGTAAAGCCAGTATCCGTGTGGATTTCTGATGACTATGTGCGAGCAGCACCTGGTGGCACGGGCGAAGCCAAATGCGCGGGCAACTACGCCGCCTCACTCATCGCCCAAGCTGAAGCGGCTTCGCATGGGTGTGAACAAGTGGTGTGGCTTGACGCTGTCGAGCGCAAGTGGATTGAAGAAATGGGTGGGATGAACCTGTACTTCGTGTACGGGTCGGGGGAGAACGCCCGCTTAGTCACGCCAACGCTTACTGGATCACTCTTGCCCGGTATCACTCGAGATTCCTTGCTGACGGTAGCCGCGGATCTTGGGTATTTGGCCACTGAGAATGCCATCAGTGTTGATCAGTGGCGAGATGGCGCCGAAGCTGGTGAGATCACCGAGGTGTTCGCATGCGGCACTGCCGCTGTCATCACGCCAGTTGGTCACGTGAAAAGCCGTAAGAGTGGGCATTGGGAAATCAATGAAGGCCAGCCAGGTCCAGTCACGATGCGGTTGCGCGAGGCACTGCTCAACATCCAGACCGGTCAGGTGCCCGACAAGCACCAGTGGTTACACACCATTTGCTAGTCAAAGCCCCTCTCGAGGGGGTCTAGCCCCATATGGGGCAGTTGTGGCATGATGGGTATGTGCTTCACCACGGCATCATCATTAACTAGCGCGTTGACCATTCGTCAACGCGCTGCCCTTCGCACCCTGCGGGGGGTTTTTTCGTTGATAGTGCCAATTCGCTCAATACGGTAAGGAAAGAACTCATGGCCCGCTCCGACGCTTTTCACCTGTACGACACCACACTGCGCGATGGTGCTCAGCGTGAAGGTATTTCGTACTCAGTGAACGACAAGCTCGCTGTTGCGAAATTGCTTGACGAATACGGTGTCGGATTCATTGAAGGTGGATGGCCTGGCGCAATGCCAAAGGACACTGAGTTCTTCCAGCGTGCACAAACTGAACTTGATCTAAAGAACGCTCAGCTCGTTGCTTTTGGTGCAACGCGCAAGGCTGGCAAGTTGGCACATGAAGATGCTCAGGTTAAAGCCCTCCTTGATTCAGGTGCTCCGGTCATCACCCTTGTTGCCAAGTCCGATGTGCGTCACGTGATCGAGGCACTCAAGACCGACGTCGATGAAAACGAGCGCATGATCGTTGACACAGTGAAGTTCCTGGTGGGTGAAGGTCGTCGTGTGTTCGTGGATATGGAACATTTCTTCGACGGTTACAAGCACGACTCTGATTACGGCGTACGCATCTTGGTTGCTGCTGCAGAAGCAGGTGCAAGCGTCGGAGTGATGTGCGATACCAACGGCGGCATGTTGCCGGTTGGTATTTTTGAAACGGTTACTGATGTAGCCAAGCGCTCTGGTGTGCGTTTGGGTATTCATTGCCAAGACGACACCGCTTGCGCGGTTGCTAACACAGTCACGGCTGTATCCGCAGGCGCAACCCATGCACAGTGCACAGCGAATGGTTATGGTGAGCGCACCGGTAACGCTGACCTTTTCTCGGTTGCTGCAAACTTGCAACTGAAGATGGGTATCGATGTACTGCCTGAAGGTTCGTTGCGCGAAACCGTACACATCTCACATGCGATTGCAGAGATTGCAAACATTGCGCCAAACAGCCACCAGCCATATGCGGGCTCATCCTCGTTTGCACATAAGGCTGGGCTGCATGCTTCAGCGCTGAAGGTCAATGTGGAGCTTTACAACCACATCGATCCCACTCAGGTAGGTCACGTACAGCGCGTGCTTGTAACCGAAATGGCAGGCCGAGCATCAGTTGAACTCAAGGCTGAAGAGCTGGGTCATGATCTTTCACAGAAGCCTGAACTGGTCACTCGAGTTGTGAACAAGGTCAAGGAACTTGAATCAGAGGGATGGTCATTTGAAGCAGCAGATGCTTCATTTGAATTGCTGTTGCTTGCTGAAGATGGTGTTGAGCGAGGCTTTGAGGTTGAGTCTTGGCGCACGATTGTTGAACAAAGTGCCGATGGCGGCGTTGATTCAGAAGCAACCGTGAAGGTTCATGCCAATGGTGAGCGTGTTATTTCGACGGCTGAAGGCAATGGCCCGGTTAACGCTCTCGACAACGCCCTGCGTGCAGCACTTTCACAGGTGTACCCGGAGTTAGCCGAACTTACCTTGATCGACTACAAGGTTCGCATCCTCGATGGTGGCAGTGGTACCAATGCAGTTACACGTGTACTGATCGGTACAACTGACGGTGAAGCTGACTGGACCACAGTTGGTGTCCACGAGAATGTGATCGCAGCTTCGTGGAAGGCGTTGGACGACGCAGTTCGCTTCGGTCTGCTCCGCGCAGGCCGCACAATTGCTGCCGAGTAACGCGGCAATTACTCGTCGGTAGACTGCTGCGGTGCGTATTTGTCGGTTTGCTGTCAATGATGAGTTGTTCTATGGGGTTCTCGAGGGGCTAGATGCCGCTGGGGAACCAGGTGATGAAACAGTCATAGCGGTACTCGATGGTCATCCATTCAACGGGATCAACCCTGATGGACGCTTTGTGCGCTACCAAGATGTCCGGCTCGTTGCGCCTGTGCTACCAACCAAGGTCATTGGCATTGGCAAGAATTACGCAGCGCATGCCGCTGAAACCAACCTCGGGGCGGTACCTGTCGAGCCCCTTATTTTCTTAAAGCCAAACACTTCGGTTGTTGGTCCGGGTGAACCAATTCAAATGCCTTGGCAATCTGAGCAGATCGAGCATGAAGCAGAACTTGCGATCGTGATTGGTCGGGTGTGTAAAGAAGTGCCAAAAGAGCGCGCTGCTGATGTGATCTTTGGTTACACCTGCGCTAATGATGTGACCGCTCGTGACCTCCAACATGCTGACGGCCAATGGACCCGGTCAAAGGGCTTTGACTCGTTTTGCCCGCTTGGGCCGTGGATCGAAACTGAATTTGATTGGGAAGATGTCTCCATTCAATGTTCGGTGAATGGCAAGGTTTTCCAAGATGGCACGACCAATGACATGGTCTTCGACATTGCAGCCATTGTTGAGGCGGTAAGTAATGCGATGACCTTGCTGCCTGGTGATGTGATTTTGACTGGATCACCTTCAGGCACATCTGTCATGAAGGCCGGCGACACCGTCGCAGTGAAAATTTCAGGTATTGGCACTCTTAAGAATCCGGTGGTTGATCGTGACTGATGTGCGCGTTCGTTTTTGTCCCTCGCCTACAGGAAATCCGCACGTTGGCATGGTGCGAACAGCACTATTCAACTGGGCTTTTGCTCGCCACGTTGGTGGCACCTTTGTGTTCAGAATCGAAGATACCGACAGCGCTCGCGATTCAGAAGAGTCATACGACGCACTTTTAGATTCTTTGCGCTGGTTAGGGCTGACCTGGGATGAAGGCCCAGAAGTTGGCGGCCCATATGGTCCGTATCGTCAATCACAGCGCCTGGATATCTACGCTGATGTTGCTGCGAAGTTACTGAATGGTGGATTCGCTTACCGTTGCTATTGCACTGCAGAGGAACTTGATGCACAGCGCGAACTAGCGAAAAAAGAAAATCGTGCACCGGGCTACGAAGGTACCTGTCGTGATCTCACCGCAGATCAACGTGTCGCCTTCGAAACTGAAGGACGCACGTCAGTGGTGCGCTTCAGGATGCCAGATCGCGATTGCACTTGGAATGATCTCGTTCGTGGAGAAGTGACCTTTGGTCATGAACATGTGCCTGATTACGTGTTGGTGCGCGGCAATGGTGAACCTCTTTACACGCTGGTGAATCCTGTCGACGACGCGATGATGCGCATTACGCATGTGTTGCGTGGTGAAGATCTACTGTCTTCAACTCCTCGACAAATTGCACTTTATGAAGCACTTGCTGCCATTGGAGTCAGTGATGGAACGACACCACTGTTCGGTCATCTGCCATATGTGATGGGCGAAGGCAATCGCAAGCTCAGCAAGCGCGACCCAGAATCTGCTTTGTTGATGTATCGCGAAGAGGGTTACCTACCTGAAGCACTACTGAACTATCTCGCGTTGCTTGGGTGGTCGATGGGGGATGACCAAGAGTTCTTCTCAATGGAGCAAATGGCAGCGGCTTTCCAGATTGATCGCGTAAGCGCTAACCCCGCGCGCTTTGATTTAAAGAAGTGCACATCAATCAACGGCGACTGGATTCGATCCCTTTCTGTTGACGACCTCATTGCACGCATCGTGCCGCGCTTGGCCGATGCTGGCCTAGTGAGCAATCCACCAAGTGTGGATCAGCAAGCGATTCTCAACGAAGCGGTTCCACTCATTCAGGAACGGTTGGAGAATCTCAAGCAAGCGGTAGGGATGCTCGGATTCTTGTTAGTGCAGCCTGATGAATTCACTCTCGATGAAGCAGATGCCAAAGCAGTGCTTGGTGAAGATGCCGACGAGACCCTTGCTGCAGCAATATCCGTGTTGGAGCAGCTACCTGAATGGTCAACGGACGCAATTCATGAGGCACTTAAAAGTGCTTTGGTGGAAGGCCTAGGACTTAAGCCAAAGTTTGCATTTGGCCCAGTGCGAGTAGCCATAACCGGTCGTCGTATTTCTCCACCGTTATTTGAATCAATGGAAATTCTTGGCCGTGAAGTTTCACTCGCCCGTTTGAACAGCGCGCGCAGCGTGCGTTAGTACGCCTCGTTTGCGCTGATCGAACACTGCAACAAGGAGTGGTGCCACGAGCATCACTACGACTCCAACCAAGATCAGTGTGAATAAAGAAAATGTCACACCGATTGGTCCGAACTGTTGTGCCTGAGACTCAAGGGTGCGCGGCATGTAGATCGCAGCCCAAATCACGATGCCCATGTGTCCGACGCTGCTCAGGATGGCTGACGGGATCAGCAGTCGTCGGCTGATGCTGGGAACAAGTAGGCGAATGCTGATGAATTCACCGAAATACCAAAATGCAAACATGGCGAACCCGGCAAAGAATCCAACGCCAAGGTCGCTATCGCGCCAAAGATTGCGCAGTCCCGAACTCAGGGCGAACATCACGACTTGCAGGAGCACCCACACCACGCCTCGCCACACTTCTTTAGGGAGCAGTGATGGAAGTTGAAAGATCGCCCCATAGGTACGTGAGAGTTTGCGTGAAAGGGAAAAAGCCGAATAGGTCGTGATGAGTACCGCGACCCAAGAGATGGCGAAAGTTTGGGCAGGTGAGTCAAAAAGGGAGGTCACTGCATCAGCGGCGGCACCATCAAGGCCAAATCTCTCAATGAGTTGATTGGCCACCACGGTGCCATCTGACCCAGCAAAGACCGCCACAATCAAGATCACCAAGGGCAGTAGGGCCACGAAGGCCTGGGCAGCCAGCCCAAAGGACCGGTCCAAGAGTTCGAGTTCGAAGAAGCGTCGAAAAGCCGCGACGGGGTATGAATTGAGGGCCCATTCCAGCATGGGTTAAGCATGGTGGTCTGGGCATTAATACCGTCGTATTTGGGCCGGCGCATGACAACAATTCCCTCGCGTATACTTCTCGCTTGTTCCCATGGGGTATGGGGTAATTGGCAGCCCAACTGATTCTGGTTCAGTTAGTCTAGGTTCGAGTCCTGGTACCCCAGCGAGTGTGTAAATCTTCGTGATTTCACCTTAGGTATTGGCTCAATTCCAATATCTGCGCTTCACGGCCCCGTTGTGTAGTGGCCTAGCACGCCGCCCTCTCAAGGCGGTAGCGCGGGTTCGAATCCCGTCGGGGCTACTTGGCTCCCTCCTAGTGGAGGGGGCCAATAGTTTTTAGCCTGTGATCGCTGCGCCCAGTTGAGCTGCCGCGGCGAGGAGGGCAGCAATGTGAGATTTCGTTGGTTGAGCTAGCGGGTCAATTGGTCCAGAGATCGACATGGCTGCAACCACTATTCCTGTGCTGTCGCGGACGGGTGCCGCAAGTGAAGCAACGCCAGGTTCACGCTGGGCAATGGATTGCGCCCAGCCACGCTTTTGCACCAACATCAGGTCCTTTTTTGTGAATGTCGCCCCTTGCAGAGTCAATCGTTGGTCTTCGGTGTCCGACCAGGCGCACAGCACTTGGGCCGCGGATCCTGCTTTCATCGTGAGTAGGGCTCCGACAGGAACGGTGTCGCGAAGACCCCGCGAGGGTTCGGCTGCAGCGATACACACGCGCTCTTGGCCGACTCTGCGATACACCTGAGCGCTGACGCCAGTGGCATCACGCAGTTCCCGGGCAATGGTGGCAGCGGCATTGACCCATGAGGCTTGGGGAGTGGCCCACTGGTTGAGTTGAGGTCCCAAGATGAACTGGCCGCGGTCATTACGGGCGAGCACGTGATGGGATTCCAGGGCTACCGCCAAACGATGCACTGTCGGGCGGGCTAGCCCTGAGGCTTGAGCTAGCTCATTGAGGGAGAGCGGCTCGATAGCCAAGCAGTCAATGAGTGCGACAACTTTGTCTACGACGCCGACTCCGCTAGAGTTGTCCATACCTTGATATTGCCGTCTCACATAGTGAGATGTCAAGTATCGACACCTAAAGGAGAAGTAATGGCGAAGACGCTGGCCGAGAAGGTCTGGGAAGCACATGTGGTGCGCAGAGCTGAGGGTGAACCCGATCTGCTGTACATCGATTTGCATCTCGTGCATGAAGTAACAAGCCCGCAAGCTTTTGATGGTTTGCGTGCGACAGGTCGAGCAGTTCGTCGACCTGAACTCACGTTGGCAACTGAAGATCACAACGTGCCGACCACAGACATCTTGAAGCCAATTGCTGATCCAATTTCCAAGGCTCAGGTTGATGCACTTCGTGCGAACTGTGCCGAGTTTGGCGTGCCAATTTATTCACTAGGAAACGTCGAGCAAGGCATCGTGCACGTTGTTGGCCCGCAGTTAGGTCTGACCCAACCAGGCATGACTGTTGTGTGTGGCGATTCGCATACATCAACACACGGTGCTTTTGGTGCGCTTGCGTTTGGCATCGGTACTTCTGAAGTTGAGCACGTACTTGCAACACAGACTTTGCCGTTGAAGCCTTTTAAGACCATGGCAATCAATGTTGATGGCGATTTGCCTGTTGGAGTTACTGCCAAAGACATCACGCTTGCTGTCATCGCAAAGATCGGCACTGGTGGCGGTCAGGGTTATGTTCTTGAATACAAGGGCTCAGCGATACGCGGCTTATCGATGGAAGGTCGCATGACCGTGTGCAACATGTCGATTGAAGCTGGCGCACGCGCGGGCATGATCGCGCCAGACGAAACCACCTTTGCGTACCTCAAGGGTCGCGACCGCGCCCCTGCAGGCGCAATGTGGGATGAAGCTGTCGCCTACTGGTCAACCTTGCCATCTGATGCTGATGCAAAATACGACGCAGAAGTGTTCATCGATGCCTCGACCCTGAGTCCATTCGTCACTTGGGGTACGAACCCAGGTCAGGGCTTGCCATTGACGTCAAATGTTCCATCGCCTGCAGATGCAGTGGATGAAACTGATCGCGTTGCCATTGAAAATGCACTTGAGTACATGGGTCTTACCGCAGGCATGCCATTGCGCGATATCAAGGTAGACACAGTGTTTGTTGGTTCATGTACTAATGGACGCATCGAAGATCTTCGTGCCGTGGCCGAAGTTCTCAAGGGTCGCAAGGTTGCTCCAGGTATGCGCATGCTCGTTGTTCCTGGTTCAGTGCGCGTGAAGCACCAAGCTGAGGCTGAAGGCCTTGACGTCATCGTCAAGGAATCTGGCGCCGAATGGCGTGAAGCCGGTTGTTCAATGTGTTTGGCGATGAACCCAGACAAGTTGGCACCGGGGGAGCGCAGTGCTTCGACTTCGAACCGCAACTTCGAAGGTCGTCAAGGACCAGGTGGGCGAACTCATTTGGTTTCACCTGCAGTTGCCGCCGCAACCGCAATCAAGGGTCATCTCGCTGCTCCGGCAGATCTGTAAGGGAAAGGGAAAACATCATGGAAAAGTTCATTACCCATACCGGCACGGCTGCACCATTGCGTCGCAGCAATGTTGATACCGACCAGATCATCCCTGCGGAATACCTCAAGCGCATTACGCGTCATGGATTCGAAGATGGCTTATTCGGTGCTTGGCGCAAGGATTCAGACTTCGTCTTGAATCAGCCTGCATATCAAGGCGTATCAATTTTGATCGCGGGACCAGATTTTGGTACCGGGTCATCACGTGAACACGCAGTTTGGGCTTTGCAGGATTTCGGTTTCAAGGTTGTGTTGTCCTCACGATTCGCGGACATTTTCAGAGGCAACTCCGGCAAGGGTGGATTGCTTACCGGCCTTGTAGATCAGGCTGATATTGAACTGTTGTGGGCCGCTGTTGAAGCTAATCCTGCATTGGAAGTCACGGTGGATCTGGATAAGCGTGAGGTGCGCGCAGGAGATCTGACCGCAACTTTTGAGGTCGATGATTACGTTCGTTGGCGCTTAATGGAAGGCCTGGATGACATCGGGATCACCATGAAACACGGTGATGTGATTGCTGAATTTGAAGCAAAGCGTCCGGCTTTTATGCCAACAACTGCGTAACTGCAATTTTCATGATGTTACAGATGTGACTCATGTGACTTGTGTGACTCGTCGGGGAACTCGTCGGGAGTCATTGGTGGTGCGAATCACTAATGATTCCAACATGTTTTCCCCGGCGAGTCTTCGCAGTTGTGAGCACTTTTCATGGCTAAATATGAGGTGTCGACAACGGGTCGACCTACCACCCTCCGGAGGGGTTTTTCTGTGAACAAGGCTGAACTGATTGAAGAAGTAGCACTGCAGCTCGACCTGAGCAAGCGCCAGGTTGCTGAAGTTGTAGAGGCTTTCCTCGACGAGACCAAGAAGGCTGTTGCTGGCGGCGATCGTGTTGCTATCAGCGGCTTCGGCATCTTCGAGCGCGCAGAGCGCAACGCTCGCTTGGGTCGTAACCCACGCACCGGCGAAACCGTGAAGATCAAGGCAACCAAGCTTCCTAAGTTCCGCGCAGCTGCTGAGTTCAAGGCAACTGTTGCTGGCTCAAAGAAGGCTGCACCAGCAAAGAAGGCAGCAAAGAAGGCTGTTGCTAAGAAGGCAGTGAAGAAGGCTGCACCAGCAAAGAAGGCAGTAGCAAAGAAGGCTCCTGCTAAGAAGGCTGTAAAGCGCACTGGCCGTCGCTAGTCGTTACTAACAAAGGGCCCCACCGTTCATGAACTGAACCCCCTTAGTTGGACTCGTAATTGGGAGTCTGACTGAGGGGTTTGGTTTATGGGTAAGGAGAGGTTGCCTGAAGCCGTCCGTGTGGCGGCTCAGGCTTTGTTCGATCAAGGATGTGGC
>JAQTZL010000016.1 GCA_028687755.1 Candidatus Nanopelagicales bacterium | reverse complement strand
AGCCTGTTCATGGAGATGCGCAAAAGCCTGCCCTAAAAACGCATCTACGGGCACTTCACGTGCTTCGGCGATGAAGTTCCGTCCAGCGTCAATGTAGGTACGCTTGAAGAGCGCGAACACCTGTTGAGAGAGCCGCCTCATGCCCAGCAGGGCTAGTTTGCTAACCAGACCTGAAGTCATAGCGGACGGGTCTTGGTGAATGATCAGCGCTGTGTGCAGGTTGTACAGCTGCCCGCCGCGATCCGCCGAACACTGCAGCCTGAATAGCATCAGATCATTCCAACCGAGCACACCGCGGTCTAGGCTCGCGAGCCGCTCCAGCAGACCTTTCCCAACGTACGCTTGCTCTCCGAAGATGCGCCACGCGACTTCTATGACGTTCTCCGGGGTGTTTGCCCGTCGCCGGCCGACAGTTCGCCCCCAACCTGCGCGATCCAACAGCCGCAATAACGAGTAGATCGACCTCGGCCGCAGTCCACGGTCATCGTTGTCGAACGACGAGTAGCGTGGTAGGTACTCAACGAGCGTTTCGATGGCGTCTTCTGCGGTCGGGCTGGTGAAGTCGTGGGCCTGATTGACAAGTACCCGCCAGAACTGGTCGTGTGCGGTCTCTGTTCGTTCCAGTGCAAACTCAGCTTCCGCGAGAACCGAGGCAATCGATCGTCCCTTGCGAACCTGATCCACCGCTGTTTGGTAGAGAACAAAGGTCTCCTGCGGCTCCGGCGTGGCAAAGCGAACAATGAGCTTCAAAAAGCTCTCCAGGTTTCTCGTATCGCCCTTGTTAAAGCACGCCCGGGACCGAAGAACGGACTCTTCAATGTTGCGCCCGTCGCCCAGCTCCAAAACCTCCACGTCAAACAACTGCTCCAGCAAGAAACTGGCAGAACCTGGGTGCACGTCCTTGACCTTTGCA
This sequence comes from Candidatus Nanopelagicales bacterium, assembly GCA_028687755.1. Lineage (NCBI taxonomy): Bacteria > Bacillati > Actinomycetota > Actinomycetes > Candidatus Nanopelagicales > Candidatus Nanopelagicales bacterium. Next base: position 16,708 of record JAQTZL010000016.1, on the reverse strand, counting down.
AAACCATCGGCGTTCTTGAAGTCTGGTTCGTCGTACTTGCGCCGAATCGAGAAAGTACCACTGCGCCCCTCTGTCTCCTCGGCGTATATGCGCCTGAACAACCCTGGATAGTTCAGGTGCAGCAGCATCAAATTGATGAGGTCACGCTTATTGAAGTCGGTCCGGCCCAGATTGGTCTTCTCAATCTGCATGAGCAAGATCGCGTTGATGAAGCGCTTAACCTTGCGCAGATCACCGAGCAAAGGCAGGTACTTGGCGGCAAGATCACCACTCAAGATTTCCGCTAGCTCATTTAGTACGGCACCAAGCTTCAACATCGTGTCCGAAGGCACGGACCCGAGCTGGCTCTCGCTCTTTTCCCAGTCGCGTTGTAAGAAGTTGCGGATGCTGGAGCTGTCCACGAATAAGCTCAGTTTGACTGTCACAAACTTCTCAAGGAACTCACGCGCCCTGGATCCTTCCTCTTTGCCACCGGCCAGTACCTCGGTGTCATAGCAAAGGACGTAGGTCGCTTGCGACAGCTTGAAGGTGCGTCGCGTTGCGAATAGGACGTTGTTGACGGTCTTCGCGTCCAGACGATCCAGGTCGTCGATGACTACGATCACACGTCGACCGATACGTCGAAGGACCTCGTCAATGTCGTCGAGCAACTCATCGACGGTTTCCTGAGAAGGCTCCAGCGAGAGCTTGAAGCCCAGGAACGAAACGTCAGCCTTACCCTTGATGAGCCGAGAGTATCGGGAGGCCGCAGGACGGAACTCGGGTGCAAAGACCTTGCTCTGAATCGCGGCGGACAGGTCGCGAATCAAGCGATCAGCGAGATCTGGCTCGGATGCGTATCGAAGGGGCTCAAACCGACAAACAATTACCTTGTCCGCAGCTCGCTCCCAGTAGCGTTCTGCAAGATTGATGAAGCTTGTCTTGCCTACGCCCCAGGGGCCATCGACACCGAACACCAATCCTGAATGCACACCGCTTGCGAGGACTGTCTCTGCGAACGACTTTGCTTGGGTCTCGTTCGATAGCAGATCGTCGGTCTCCTGTCTGATCTCTTCGTCCGCAAGGAAACGGAATTGCGAAGGAGTCTGCCGCCTTCTAGGCCAATGCCACTGGACTAGCGGTGACAAAAGCACAGTGCAGAAAAGCAGAAGAAAAACTGGCGCCCAATACGGGTCCGCCGCTTTCAATGCTGCGTGGAACTTTAAAAGCCAAGGCATGGCTAACTCGTTTGACCAAGCTCCCAAGCACATTGCGATGAGTAGATCGAAACGAAGGCTTTGCCCCATTTGGAAGGCAGAAACATGCGCACCACGATTGATGGCGTAGACCACACAGACCGCCAGTCCAATAAGAACAGGTATTGCTTTGGCCCAAAGGGGAAAGTCGGCTATCGCAGGAACAAACGCAGTTCCCAGATAGTAGGTAGTCCTGCAGACCTCTGCGGCAACCAAGCCAACAACGAACATCTTGGCAAAGACCAGGAGTTCGGGCATTTTCATCGTGTGCTTGGTAGCCGCCATTCAACATTCCTCTCTGTGACGCGTGAGCGCATTGTGCGTGCAGCGACTTGCGGGTCGTGCTGGCGCTCCTCGGCATCTTGCGCCGTCCGGAAGACATGCGATGATTGGTGGCCAAGGAGGACGCGATGCGACTGCCACAGGGTATAGAGGACGATACTGATGTCCGCACAGCGCTCCGTTGGCTAGCAGAGATCAGCGGCAATGCCGTCGGCTTCGGGCGGCGACTACGCGCAGCCCAGCAGGCCTATATCGATTACACAGGCGCTGCCGGCGACTTCGGGCGCAACCCTGCGTTGTCAGCTCTCGGGGCCGACGTCGTGGCCTCCTTTCTGGCCCAGTCTCAATCCTTGCTTGATTGCAGGCGATCCTTCGACCAAGCTCTTGCCTCGCGCTGTGTTCCTTGGATCAAACAGATTGGGGTGAATGTTGAGGCTCTGGCGAATGTGCCTGGCGCGGAGCAGCGAGCTCGCCGCATGCTGCAGGACGCTGCCAGCGAGCCGGACGGACCCATGCTTGAGCTGGTGATGGCCGGGAACTACGCAGCCGATGGAGAGGACGTAGCCTTCATACCCGAGCAGCCCGGCCAAGCCAAGACGCCGGACATCCATCTGACAGTTGACGGGCGCTCTGAGCGCGTCGCCGTTGAATTCAAGCGGCTCAGAGCAGGCCAGTACGAGGCGGACGAACGCGAGCTACAGCGACGGATATTCCGCCGTGCTGCTGAGATCATCGATAGGCGGAAGTTGTCTCTATCCATCGATGTGAACTACAGCGTCGAACTCAAAGACGTGCCCGAGACGTACCTCTCCGACTGGGTTTTGCGATTCCTGTCGAGCCCGCTTTTCACACCTGGCCACTACCCCTGGCGTGACGAGTTCGGCTCGGGTGAGATTCGCCAAGCCAATGTCCAGGCGGTACTGGAGGACATTGCGGACTCGTCTCTCTATTTCGGGACGAAGCTGGCACGATTGCTGTCAGGGAACCCAGTTCGCGATAACGGCTACAACCTTGCCGTCGGCTTGGTCCCCGACAATCGTGACCCCCGCTTCTTCCAGGACTTCCGCTACGGTTCAGTCGTCACTTGGCAATGCACAGCGCCAGTGGCGATCGAGCGCAAGGCGCGCCACGTCAAAACCAAACTTGCCGAAGCAGGTCGCCAGGTAGCCACCCAGAAGGTCGGCGTCATCCATCTCGCGATGGACATCGAGCTTGGCTGCGAGTCGTCTGACCTCAGGCGACAGCGCAACAAGGAGGTCATCACAGAGTTTCGCGCCGAGTCGATGGTTGCGGCGCTATATGTGCACTACCTCGTGCCACGCATATCCGAATCACATTCTTGGCTCGTCGACGAGACTTGCGACAAGTTTGGTCATGATGGTGATCCACCCACAATGATGATTTTTCCTGGCTCGGAGGTGCTGGGTAACGACCTGCCGGCATGGCAGCAAACGCTACCCATCCCTAGGCGCCTTTAGCTCTACACCTTTCGGAGGTCCCATGCAGATCCTGGACTGGCTGTGCGAGCGCGATGATGGCTTGGCTCACCTGGCCGACGGAGAGCGAGAAGCGGCCATCAGCTTTGCATTGCTTTGGATGTACTTTGAAGCGCGGCTGTTGAACACTCGGGCAAGCTCAACAGCGCTAAAAACCTTGGTCTCGCGCCTAGAGCAAGCCAAGCTGGCCCTTGATGGGGAGCCCATTGCAGTTTTTACGACTACTTTCGACGGTGGGCTGCCGCGCGACCTTCGGTGTACGAAAAAGACAGAGTTTCGCGCCCCCCAACCATCATTGCTTCCTTGGGCGGCCCGCAAAACGTGCACCGGAATCTGGTCCGATGGAGATCAATATGGACACCGAACAGCTCAAGGTGCTTGCACAGCGCTTGCGCGCATACCTCGGAAAACATCAGGTTCAACTCAAACACGGGCAGGCGCTCGATCTTGTCGCGGCGCTGCTAGGACTTCGACACTGGCCAGAAGTCAACGCTTTCCCGGCGCGCGTTGCTGCAGTTCAAGTCGATGAGACTTCCGCTGGACGCCTGTCCCGCCGCCTTACGAAAGTGCATGGCGTTGCCCTCACGCCTGCGCAGTTGTTGAGGATCTTGAAGCCCTCACACATTAAGAGTGGCCGAGTACTGGCCTACGAGGAAATGGACGAAGCTGGCTTACCGACGGGCCGCCGTATGGCATTTGCTGGCGTCGAGTTCACTCCGCTGCAGTATGCGGACCTCATTGACAAGAAGCTCACCGATAAGGTTGTCGTCCCGCTGAACTGGACGCGCGCCAAAGTCATTGAAAGCAACATTCCGGAGATCCAGCTGGATGGGGTTGCCTCTGGGAATGCAACCATCGAATCGTTCTACACATCCAAGACCATTGGGTTGGTGAAGGGCGGTTGGCTGCCGTCAGGATTGGCTGTCCGCCAAGACATGATTGTTCTCCCGGACCGTTGCACCATCACCGAGCTGAAGGGACGTTTCCTTCACGGAGTCAAGAGAAAAGCGGACGACAAGGACTTTCTCGACTTCTTTGCGGGCGATGGCATTCGCATCAATCCGCTGCTGTTTGCCTTGGAAGGCAACTTGCGACGGAATCCAACGCCTTACGAAATCCAGCAGCAACTCGAGGAAGTCAGCGCGGCGTTGCGCATCGCGCTCCCCAAAGCTGAGTTGGTCCCTGGAGACAGCGGTGGCCTGCGCGGTGTGGTGGGCATCGTCCAAGACACAGCAACCAGCATGCAGAGAAAACAGACTTTCTTGATGCGCATGGCGCCACTGCTGCAGGCTCCGACAAGCGAAAGCAAGAAGGCTCAGTTATGGGATGAGACTTTGGCCGTGGCCCAAGAATGCGGCGTGGACACAAAATCTCTGGTGGTCCTAGCTGTGCTGAGCTCCATATCTGTTCCGTTGGGTAAGAGTCCTGCCAAGCGACTGCTCAAGCCGTCGCTGGCCTATTCTGCTGAGTGCGCCTACAACGCCCTCGCAGATCTTCGATCACTTGAGATGCTGATGTGCCTCTTCGCCTTGTTTCCTGATCAACAGATCATGCTGTGCACCGGGGACAAGAATCTTGCGCTTCTTTGGGCTGGCATCCGAGCATCAAAATTCTCATGGTCTGGCAAAGGCGCGATCTTCACGATTTCGCCCGTCGAGGCGTTCTTGCCGGATGTGTCTCCAGAGCGCAGCGCCACGTTCTTTGACTCCGCGCCTCAGCGCGATGTAGAGCAGGTCACGCCGTAACGGCAGGTGGATCAGTTCTGGCTGGAAATTAGCAACTAGGACTCAGACGCCAATCGGACGACGCGATTCAATGACGGCTTTCCGTAAAAGCAGTCTTCTGTCACCGGATACGCGACTGGCCGCTCGCAGCCTGAAGCAGCCAGATCGTAGAGCCGCTCTGCAGCGATTGCTGCCGGTGAGCGCAGCCCGACGTACTTACGCTGACTGCCAGGAAGGAGCCGTTGGATTCAACGACCCGAGGCGACCTGAATGGCGGCTTTACGAGGTACTGCGGTCATAGGGTTTTCGCGAGCAGGTTGGCGCCGCACCACCGACCGCTTCCCCATGACCTGAACTGGAGCCTTCGACCCAACGCAGTCGTTTAGATACCTTCGCTCAATGGCATGAACACAGGTGAATGGCTATTTTCCGAGCAGTTACAGGAGTAGGTCGTGAGGGTCTGCCGAGTTCACCAATGCAAGGTATTGACTGCCTACAAGCATTGGTTCGTAGTACAGCCCCATATGTTTCGCCATGCCTGTTGCATCAGCGCAAAAGCCTTCATTCATTAGGTCTGTGGGGGCGCCATGATTCCTAGCCAGTTTGGATGGCAATGCGAAGTCGATAACAGAATCCCCGCCAAGCGTTATCCATGCATGCAGGTCGATAGGCGCTGCTTCATCAACCGGTTGTGTTGCTATGGCACGCAGGTACGGCACATCGCAATGGAAAAATTGGCTTTGCTCGGTGCTGACAGAACCAATGACGATGTCAGCTTTAATACCTCGAGAGTTGAGTAAGCCGTACAACCGTGTCGTGACCTCCATGCATTGGTTGCCTAAGTATTCGGGCATTGAGGTGCGCCATAAGTGGTATTGGTCGTGCACAAAGGCATAGGCTTGTTGCACCAGCTTCGGCGAAGGTTGTTCAGCACTCACCACTGGTGCACGAGTCATCCCCATTGATGGCCAAAGAGATAGGGCAATGGAAAAGGAATCGAAGTAACTATAGGTCGGCATGATGAGGCGGGATTGGCGTGTATCGTCCTGATTTAAGAGTGATTGCTTCTGCACAATGGAGTGTGACAGATGCAATGTCATAGCTTCAAACAGGACTCTAAATCGATGACCGCTCTTGGCCGAGAGCGTGAAACTGGCTGCGTGTCTGGAAGCTGCCCTTCGTCGTCGTAGCCCGACATCCTTGCAGCCTCGCTAGGCTGGCGCCTCGGCGCCTTGGACGCGCATCCTGTCGAGCCCTCAACTCGATAGGAGACCATCATGGATACCGAAGGCCAAACCGCGCACCGCGAGCCGTGGAACAAAGACAAGATCGTTGGGCAGAAGGCACCCTTTAAGGTGAAAGACATCTGGGCACTGCGCGTACGCCTTCAGATGCAAGGGCGGGTTCGTGAGCTCGCGCTGTTCAACCTAGGCATTGACAGCAAACTTCGCGGATGCGATCTCGTTGCACTTAAAGTGCGCGACGTGACACATGGTGATCAGGTGGCTACGCGGGCCATCGTCATGCAGCACAAGACCAAACGACCGGTCCAGTTCGAGATCACAGGAGTCACCCGTGATGCCCTGCAAGCATGGATCAAAAAGTCCGAGCTGAAGTCAGATGACTTCCTCTTCCCAAGCCGACTTCACGATTCACCACATTTGGGAACCAGGCAGTACGCGCGGATTCTTGGGCACTGGGTGGACGAACTTGGGTTGGATCGATCAGAGTACGGGACCCATTCAATGCGCAGGACAAAGGCGACCTTGATCTATCGCCGGACCAAGAATCTGCGGGCCGTGCAGTTGCTGCTCGGCCATTCGAAACTTGAGTCCACGGTGAGGTACCTGGGTATCGAGGTCGACGATGCCCTTGAGATCTCCGAGCAGACAGAGATCTGAGTTGAACGATTGGAGCGGCCATGTCCTAGTGCAGGGGTGTGGCCGCCTTCAATGGCTGCTATTTGGAGCACGTCCGAAGCAGTGCTCTCGGCCAAGAGCTGACCTTCGATGCTGCGGGACAGCCGACCGGTTCACTGCCGGCGACAGGCTATTGGCGGTGCCAGCACACGCTATGCTCTGTGCCCAGAGCGCTGAGTTCTTTCCTAACTCGGACGCAGTGCCACGAAAGAATGACAGCATGCTCGCAGACCTTGGACTTACCGTCGCCCGCCAGATTCCAATTGAAACGCTCACGGGCTTAGTCAGCGGGATGTACACCGTGCATGGCGGCGTGATCAGAGACGCGGGAGGCCGAATCGTCTCGCACCTCGTGACCTCGGGCGGGAGTGCAGCAATGAGCAGCCTCGTTCCGGGTCTCGGAGTCCTGGGGCAGGCCCTTCAGGGTGCGCAGCTCTGGAAGATTGGCAAAGATGTTGCCGCGGTTCAGCAAACGGTCAATACGGTGCTCAATGTCGCGATGACCGGAACGGTGCTTTCGGGCCTGGGGCTGGTGACCTCGGTCGCTGGTTTTACGTACCTTCGGCATAGGCTGAACCAGCTGGAAAGGAACTTGGCTGATATGGCCAAGGACGTCAAGAAGATCAAGCTGTCACAGGAAGGCTTGCACAAGTCCGAGTTGCAAACGGCAGTTGACGGTGCGCGTCACGCTGAGCATGCAACCGATGAGTCCGTGCGCAGGGGCTTGTTGATCGACAGCAAGCGCGAGTTCAACAAGCTGATGCACCACTACAAGCAAGAGTGGGCCCGCAGCGAGACTGTGCCGGAAATCCAAACCGTCAACGAGTTGTACACCTTGGCCATCTTGGGCTACGCGATGGTGTCCAGCGAATTGGGACTGCAAGACGCCGCAGCGCTGGATCTCAGGAACAACTGCCAGGACTGGACGACGCTGGCTCGCGGGCATGCAAAATCGATCGTGCTTGGCGCGCATCCAGAGCGGTTCATTGGCGGCGACTATGTCGAGCAGCTTCCCGCCAAGGTGCTGGTGGATCTATTGGATTTTGCGCACGACGAGCATCGCGGAATTGAGTGGTTCGACGAGCTCCGCCTGCAAGCTTCAAAGCACAGCACCCTGTTCGGGAGCCTGGCATCTTCGGCCCCCGATTCGCTGCGAAAGCGGTTGATCAAAGGAGAACCCGAAGGATCAATCGAACTGGCCAAGGGGCTCTATGCCCGCGCCAGCGTGTTGGACGCCAACGTGGCGCACTTCGAGTTCCTCCAGGACAAGAAGATCTCTGCCAGTGCGTTTCAGCAACAACTCGAGGACGCGCGCAAGGATTCCGGGGGTGAGGCTATTTGCGTCTACCCCGTTGAGATGGCGCAGGCGTACCCAGTTGAGATGTTGCAGACGTAAATCGGGCTCCTCTGCAGGTTGAACTTGGCAGAGGCCAATGCCATTGAGCTTGGCTTGGCGCCTTGATCCGATCGTGAGGCTTGTCTATCGCCTCAAGGGTCCTGCGCACATTCAGACCCGGTTGAACACGCTGAGCGCAGTGGCCACCAGGGGCGTGTGCGAGGGATGTCGCATGTGCGAAGTGGGGCGTCTTGGGCCCGCTGCCGCTCTGGCCATTGGAAGCCTGACTGACACGCGGAGTCCGCATCCGCATGGCGCTTTGACAGCGGGACTCACTTGAGATCATCCTCAAATCCGGGGCGGTTCAATGGCCGAGTACCCGCTATTACGCTTGAAGCGGTCCCACGCAGGGCCGACAGTCGAATGACTGGTCACGGCCGCCGCTGTCGAACAAGCGGGCAGCAGCGAACGACTCAGTTCAGCCTGAAGCAGCCAGATCGTAGAGCCGCTCTGCAGCGGGAGCGGCCGGTCAGTCACTCACGCCGCAAGACCGCGCTCGGCCACGAGCGGACGGCCGGCTGGTTGCCGAACAACGGCCACTCGGCAGTTACCTGCCCGGGGACCTGCCGTCGGCTCGTCGACCTTCTACCGCCGAACTGCTCCGTCTCACAGACATCGCCCCGAATGCGTTCAGCGCCGAGAAAGCGTCGTCGAGGGCGATTCGCCGAACCGGTTGCGGTAGCTGGCGGCAAACATGCCGAGGTTGGCGTAGCCCCAGGCTTCGGCCACGTCTCGAACCTTGGTCTGTGGAGAGGCCACCAGCAGCTCTGCGCGCACGCCGTTCAGGCGGATGTCGCGCAGGCACTGCATCGGCGTGCAGCCCCTGAACTCCCGAAACGCGGCATTGAGGGTGCGCACGCTGACGCCGGCACTCCGCGCCAGTTCGCTCAAGGTGGGCGCGTGCTGAGCATGGTCTCGCATGTGCTGTTCGGCCAGCAGCACATGGCGAGGCACCAGTCGGTGCACAGTCGGCTCCTGAGGGCTCTCCAGCTGCTGTCGCCACAACGTCAACAGGTGCAGCCCGATCATCTCCTCCAGGTGTCGCCCCAGCGGACCCTGCTCCACCGCGTCCGGCATCTCGGTGATGCAGCGGCACACGTAGGACAACAGGCTGATCCAGCTGGACTGCGCACCGCCGAAGCGGAACTTGCGGGCCCACATCCGCTCATCAGCCGGCGCGCCGAACCAGCGTTCGTGGAGCGCGGCCATCGCATCATGCTGGAAGGTCAGGTTGACCTGCAGATGATGCGGATCGGCATCGAGCCAGTAGTGGGTGCGCGAGTTGTCCACGAGGAAGGCTTCGCCAACCCCCGTGTTCGCATACTCCCGCCCGCTCGACCAGTGCCGAATGGCGCCACGCAGGGTCGTGAGGACCAGGCCGGTGCCGGCCTCCGCGGCAAAACCGGTCAGGTGCACTGGCACGCCGTAGCTGAAGCGGCTGAGCGTGAAGTGCCCGATGCGGATGGCGTCGAGCACCGAGTCGGGCTGCCGCACGAGCCCGACCGGCGCCGCGTCATACGGCATGTAGACCTGCTTGCACCAGTGCTGCACCTCGTCCCAATCCGTCGACGCCACCAGACGGTGGCGGGTGCTGGGGGCACCGGTGACGTCGGTGACCAGGACGTTGCGGATCGCTTCCATGCCGGTGTACTCCTCACGACGTGCGCCGCGGAAGTCAGCGGCTCACCGGTGATGATAGACGGCCGTCTCGAACTCCACAAAGCCTGGGTACGACGCCGTGTCCTGGAACGGCAGGATCTGGGTCGCCCAGTAGCCGCCGATCCCGCTGCTGCGGTCGATCCAGTAGAAGCAGTTGGCCAGACCGGCCCACATCAGCGAGTTGGCGGGGCGGCCCGAGGGCGTGCGCTCGCGGTTGGTCATGAAGGTGTAGGCCCATCCCTTGGCGGTGCCCGGGAAGAACTCGCCGGTGTTGCTGAGCGACGGGATCGACGTGGTCCACCCGCCAACCGACAGCCCGAGGGCGGCGAGGCCGTCCTGCGACATCTGCTGCACGGTCTCGGCCTTGAGCACACGGCCGTTCGGCCCGGCGCCGTCATTCAGGATCATGCGGATGAACTTCATGTACTCGCCCACCGTGGCGTACAGGCCTTGGCCGCCCATGTCCATCGGCGGCGGATCGGGCAGCACCAGGTCGGGCAGCGGGGTCAGCTTGCCGTCGGCCGCGCGATCGTGGATCGTCACGCGCCGGGCCTTCATCGCCTCGGTCATCTGGAAACCGATCTCGTTCATGCCCAGCGGCCCGAAGATGCGCTCCTTCATCACCTCGCCCAGGCGCTTGCCGCGCTGCTGCTCGACGATGCGCCCCAGCCAGTCAATGTTGACGCCGTAGGTCCACGCAGCGCCCGGCTCGTGGAGCAGCACCGTGCGGATCGAATCGAAGCTGCTCGACACCACCGTCGGGATGTTTTTGGCCGTGCGGTACTTCAGGTCATCGGCGCTGAAGAACTCGTAGCACAGCCCCGAGGTGTGGAGCATCAGGTCGTTGACGGTGATCTTGCGCCTGGGCGCACGCGTGCGGGGCTGGCCGTCAGCGCCAAAGCCGTCGAGCACCTGGAGCTGGTCAATCTCGGGCACGTACTTGCCGGCATCGTCGGTGAGCGAGATGCGGCCTTCCTCGACCAGCTGCATGATGCAGGTGCCGGTCAGCGCCTTCGTGGTGGAGAAGATCGCAAAGACGCTGTCGGTCGTCATGGGTCGATCCTGTCCGAGCTCTCGCGTCCCGGAGGCGCCCTCGTAGAAGTTGCCATTGCGGTCCGTCGCCATGGCCACCACGCCCGGTGCGCCGCCATGGCGCTGGGTGGTTTGGGTGAGCACGCTGTCCAGCGTGGCCTTTGTCTTTGAACTCGTCACGGTATGTCTCCTTGATTGCTGCTGGTGACCGGTGCGCCGCGATGGCGTGGCATCGGCTGGAGACAAATTTATGGCGAGCACCCAGGATCGCGTGTCTGGATCTGGCGAGGCGACGTCTGGAAATGGCAGGAATTCAGCACCGGGGCGCGGGCTCGCCGGCGCCTTTGCAGGATCGGCGGCGCTCCGAGACGCCGCCCAAGGCGTCCGTCAGGCCTTCGGTGCGCCCACCTGCCGGCTTGGATCGGCCGCGGCGAAGGCCTCCAGCTGCTCGCAGGCCGCCATCACCCGCATCACGGTCGGAATGCCCGGCACGTCGATCTTGAACACGCGCATCACCGCGATGATGCTGGCCAGACAAATGTCGGCGATCGTCGGCGTGTCGCCATGGCAGAAGGTGCCGGTGCTGGGCTCGTTGATCAGCCGTTGCTCCAAGGCCTGCAAGCCCGTCGTGAACCAGTGGATCTGCCAGGCACGCCAGGCCGCATCATCGAAGCCGCTTTGGGTGGTGAGGTACTTCTTGACCCGCGGGGTGATCAACGGGTGCGTGTCCGCCGCCAGCATGGCAGCCAGTGAGCGCACCCGAGCGCGGCCGTGCGCATCAGTCGGCAGCAGCGCGGGCGTCGGAAAGCTTTCCTCGATGAATTCCAGGATGGCCAGCGACTGCGTCAGGGGCGTCTGCGGCTGACCCGGACCGTGGTCCACGAGCGCCGGAATCGCGCCCATCGGGTTGATCTTGAGGAAAGCCTCGCTGCGCTGCTCGCCGGCATCGAGGTTGATGGTGTGCTCCTGCGGCGTCACGCCCTTGAGGTTGAAGGCGACGCGGACGCGGTAGGTCGCGGAGGTGCGCCAAAAAGAGAAGAGCTCAAATCGGGCGGTGTTGGTCATGGGAGTCCTGTTAGCAGGGTGCGAGCTATCGCCTGTAGAAGCAGCGTGGGTGCGTACGGGCCGGATTGTGGGTGATTGCACGTGGTGTCTGCGACTACGGAGCGATTGCGAACCGACTCACAGCTCAACCAGGTCGCATTACATGCCGGCGATGACAGCTTCGTAGAAGGCGCCACGCGCGGCTTTGGATCTGGGCGATGGCCGGTATGGGTCGGAAGCCGCCTGTGTTCGAACTGTGACCACAGACTGCTCCCAGCCTGAAGCCGTCGCAGACGGGCCATAGTCAGGTCTGCAGCGGTTGCTACCGTCCATGGCAGCACCGTGACCTCACTGTCCGAGTGAAGCACCAGTCATCTGCGAGCCGGCGATCCTCGCAAGCCCTTAGGCCGGTTTCAGAAGTACAGCCGACATCGGAATCTTGTGGCTGTGAGACTTCATCTTGAACGTTCGCTATTTCCGCTCTCGAACTGGTGCTCTGGGCCCAAAGCTGTTGTTTCAACGTTGAAGCCCAGCGACTAAGCGATAACGGACTCTATGGCATTCCGATGACCATGTCAGCTGCAGCAATGTGCGCGATGAATATCAAAACCCTGACACTTCGACGATGCGGAAGTTTCTTGCAATTCATGTTCACTTAATCTGGCGCGCGGACACTGCAGTCAGTGGGCAGCCTGTTCCACTGTTCTTTCAACCGACTTACGGAATCATCATGAAACTGAAACTGACCGCTCTCGTTCTGGCCCTTGGTACCACTGCCGCCTTCGCCGGCCCGACCTGCAATGTCCCACAAGAGAAGTGGATGAAGGAAGCAGACTTCAAGGCACAGATGGAAAAGCAGGGCTACCAGATCAAGACCTTCAAGGTCAGCAAGGGCAAGTGCTACGAAATCTACGGCTTCGACAAGGACGGCAAGAAGGTCGAGATCTACTTCGATCCCGCCACTGGCGCCGAACTCGAGCGCAAGTGACCCCGCTGCGTGCGTCCTGATAGCCGTTTGAAGCCTTGCCGACCATGAGTCCAGATACTGCCCCCCCCCTCACCCATCCCGTGAAAGTCTGGGACCCCTTCGTTCGCCTGTTCCACTGGAGCCTGGTGAGTTGCGTGCTGCTGAACCAGTTCGTGCTGGAAGCGGGCGAGACCGCCCATGAGTGGACGGGCTATGTGGCCACCGCACTGGTGCTGACCCGGGTAGTGTGGGGCTTCATCGGCAGTCGGCACTCACGTTTTGCCGACTTCTTTCCCACTCCCGGTCGCCTGATCCGCCACTTCGCAGCCCTGCGGCAAGGACAGCATCCGCAATACGTGGGCCACAACCCGCTCGGCGCCTTGATGATGCTGGCTCTCATGGCCATTGTGCTGGCGCTTGGCACTACGGGCTGGATGCAAACCACCGATGCCTACTTTGGCGAGGAATGGCTCATGGAGCTCCACAAATGGCTTGCCAACGGCCTGCTGATCGCAGCCGGCCTGCATGGCGTAGCCGCCATTGTGATGGGCCGGATCGAGCGTGTGAATCTGGTGCGCGCCATGGTCACCGGCGTCAAGCAATCCTACTGATTAAGATCGGTCCATGCGCCTGCTGCTGCTGGAAGATGACATCACCCTGGGCGAAGGCCTGCGCGACTACCTGCTTAGCGATGGTTACCGAGTCGATTGGTGCACTACGCTGGCCCAGGCCCGTTTGCTGATCAGCGAACCCTATGATGCCTGGCTTCTCGACTGGAACCTGCCGGATGGCTCGGGCGTCGAATGGCTCAAGTCCTTGCGTGCCAAGGGTCTCAAGGTTCCGGCCCTGATGCTGACTGCGCGTGACCTGCTGGCCGACCGTATCCAGGGCCTGGACAGCGGCGCAGACGATTTCCTGGTCAAGCCCTTCGCCCCAGAGGAACTCAGCGCACGCCTGCGGTCCATCTCGCGTCGGGTCGCAGGCAGTGCACAGCGCAAGGCCTTCGGCCCGGTAGAGGTTGACCTGACTGCCAAAGCAGCCTGGCTCGATGGACGCAGCGTGGAACTCACCGCCCGCGAGTGGTCTTTGCTGGAAGCGCTGGTTCTGCGTGCCGGTCGCATTGTCTCCAGGGACGACCTTGAAGCCCTGGTGCTGGGCTTCGATGGTGAGCTGGCCAGCAACTCGATCGAGGTGCATATCTTCAAGCTGCGTAGCAAGCTCGGCAAGGCCCTGATTGAAACCGTGCGCGGTCTGGGCTACCGGATTCCATCCCCCTGACATGCCGCTATTCAAGACTTCAGGTTTGCCATCCATCCAGCGGCGTGTCTCGCGTATGCTGCTGGTCGTCTCCCTGTTGTGGGCGCTGTTGGTTGCCGGGGTGGTACGGTACGTGGTGCGCCATGAAGTCAATGAACTGATGGATCAGGGGCTGCGTGAATCAGCCGAAGTCCTGCACAGCGTGCTGGCTGTGCTGCATCGGCAAGGCCAGAACCAGACGATCGCACAGGTCCACGCCGAGTACGAGGAACATCTGGTCTGGCAGATCGTTCATGTCCAGACCGGCGAGGTGGTCGGGCAATCGCACAAGGCGCCCGCACAGCCTATGCTGCTGACGCCCGACCCGCAGCCGCGCAACACAGCCGACGGCCAGTGGCGCGTGATTACCTTCTCGTTTCAAAACGACCCGCAGCATTTCCTGCTGGTGGCGCAAAGCGAGGAAGAGCGGGTGGAGTCCCGCACGGAAGCTACGACCTACACCTTGATCGGCGCCTTGCTGATGAGCGTTCTGGCAACGGCACTGCTGAGTTTGCTGGTGCGCCGCGAACTCGAGCCGCTGTTCGGTCTTTCGCGCGCGGTGGAAAGCTATGACCCCCTACGGCCCGAGACCCTGCCCCGGGTGCCCGAGCGGGCCGAGCTGGTCCCGATGGCGCAGGCCATCCGTGACCTGGGCGGGCGGCTGGCGCAACGCATCGCAAGCGAGCGGGCCTTCACCGCCCATGCGGCCCATGCCTTGCGCACGCCGCTGGCTGGAATCGATGCCCAGCTGGCGATCGCGCTCAAGGAGGCCCCGGAATCCTTGCGCCCGCGCCTGACACAATCCCGCGCGGCGGCCGCTCGCCTGAGCCGCGTGATGCAAGCCTTGCTGACGATGTTCCGCAGTGGCAGCGAGCCGCAACGGCAAATCATCCGACTGTCCGAACTGCTCGCCCCGCTGGCTTTTGATGCGTTGCAGCTGGACATCACCAGCGACAAGCCACTGGACGCCGACCCTGACCTGCTCTCGGCCGTCCTGTTCAACCTGATCGACAACGCGCAACGCCACCACGCCCAGAAGGTGGAGCTGACTGCAACGAGAGAAGCCGGAATCAACCAATTGCGGCTGCACGACGACGGCCAAGGCTGCCCGGCCGAGCAATTGCAGCAGCTGCGCGACGCCTTGGCACGCCAGGACTACGCTGCCAGCAGCGGTCTCAAGGGACTCGGGCTGATCCTGGCTGATCTCGTGGTGAGAGCCCACGGGGGCCACATCCAGCTGCCCACCGCCGCACAGGGTTTCTGCGTCGAGCTGAGCTGGCCAGCTGCCAGCCAGACTCAACGATCCAGTTAGGCCGCACTGACCTTGTCAGCGAGTTTGTCGAACTTAGCTGGGTCAGCCCACGGTTCAGTGCTTATGAGCGTCACAGCGGCGAAGACTGCCCTTTTCCGACTCCGACCCGTAGCGACACGTAGCATTCGTAAGCGCTCGTTAACACTGACTATGACCTGAGGCTTGGCCAGCACCATGGATGTGTCAAGGATGTTCTTGGCAAACCTGCAAGGGGCTAGCTGTCCGTTCTTGAGTCTACGTGGGACCGTGTTTCTTCATTCGTCAAGCTTGACCGACGTCGGGAGTTATGCCCTTTTTCTGGTGCGACAGTGAATGACGGGGTTGTGGCCGATAGCCCCTCTACTCAGAGGCTCCACAAAGCAGTCAGTAGACGTGGGCGGTCTGGTGGAGTTCCAGCTACGCCCACGTACCTGATGCTGGTCTCAGATTTCGGTCTGCTCTGAGATTTCCAGCGCGTCATCAACCTCAACGCCCAGGTACCTCACGGTCGATTCCAACTTGGAGTGCCCCAGCAGTAACTGCACTGCACGCAGGTTCTTGGTGCGGCGATAAATCAACGTCGCCTTGGTCCTGCGCAAGGAGTGGGTCCCATACTCGGCTCGATCCA
This sequence comes from Candidatus Nanopelagicales bacterium, assembly GCA_028687755.1. Taxonomy (NCBI): domain Bacteria; kingdom Bacillati; phylum Actinomycetota; class Actinomycetes; order Candidatus Nanopelagicales; species Candidatus Nanopelagicales bacterium. The sequence goes on along the minus strand of JAQTZL010000016.1, from coordinate 739 downwards.
ACCCCAATTCATCGACCCAATGACCAAGAATGCGCGCGTATTGCCGTGTACCCAAATGGGGTGAACCGTGGAGGCGACTTGGAAAAAGAAAGTCATCTGACTTCAGCGCGGCCTGCTTGATCCACGCCTGAAGAGCCTCCCGCGTGGAAGACGTGATCTCAAACTGCACGGGACGCCTGGTCTTTTGCTGCATCACGATGGCGCGCGTAGCCACCTGATCGCCGTGGCACACATCACGCACTTTCAAGGCCACAAGGTCACAGCCACGCAGTTTGCTATCAATGCCGAGGTTGAAAAGTGCGAGTTCTCGAACTCGATCTTCCATCTGAAGACGGATTCGGAGCGCCCAAATGTCCTTCAGCTTGAAGGGGGCCTTCTGTCCAACGATTTTTCCTTTGTTCCAGGGCTCGCGAGGAGCGGTGCTATTTGATTTCTCCATGATGGTTCTCCCATCCAGTTGAGGGACAAAAAGCATGCGCTTGCCGAGCTCTAGGTCGTTGCGCTACGTCAAAGTCCAGTGAGCCTCGGCAGTTGCCCGGCCGACTTCTTTGTGGCATTTCGTCCCGGGCGTGCTATCGGCCAAGAGCAGCCGGTCAACTCTGTTGATTTCCATCCAAACCTGACCCACGTACCGACCCTAACCTGGTGCTTTTTTGAGCAGCAGGAGACCAGGAGTGATAGACGTGGCAACACTGAGTGTCATCAGGCGCTGGGCCCTGAGATAGCAGCTGTCCACCCG
>JAQTZL010000015.1 GCA_028687755.1 Candidatus Nanopelagicales bacterium | reverse complement strand
CGACTTGCGCGTGTCCTTGGAATGGAATTCCAGATGGCTATCACTCAGGAAATTCCAGTCATGCATTTGGTTTCAGTCAAAGTGCCGAAACTTCCTAAGAATGAAACAAAACGCCGACTCGTGAGTTAAGGCTCTACGCCACTGCCCCAGTCGGATTGAGATTCACGCCCGTGACCTTGCTCTTATCGAGCTTGAATCCCGGGCCACTTGGCACCGCACCTGCCCACCAAGCCAGCGCCGTTTGTTGCAGCGCGTATTCCTCTTTGCCCAGCGCATAGGAATCTTCAGCGTTGCCGCGCGCATAAATCTTTCCGGTGTTGTAGCGCAACTGCATGCCTCGAGTGTCACGCGCATGGTCGGCAAGGTATTGCGCGGCATTCGTGTCAGGGGCGGAATAGATCGCCGCGAATGAATCAACACCAGTGAAAGTTGCTGGGCGACGCGTGCCCCAAGAAACCCCTTGCGGGTAATAGATCTGACCGCCTGGCTTATAGACGATGCCACCAGGGGCTGCATACGGCGGTGCTGGGAAATCCACCACAGCTAATGAGCGGTAGATGATGTCGGCATTGAGGAACACTGCTTCAGGCACCGGAAGCTTGGCAACGCGCAACATACTTGCGGCCCACCACAGGTTCTGCACATTTTGTTGGTAGTCCGGGTTAATGATGTTGTGATTGGTGATCGTGCCATCTTCATTGGCGTTGGTGCCGGGCAGCTCCTTGGAAATGTTGATGCCGTTGACAATGTCATTGCTTTTCAAATCACTTGGGCGTGCGAACGCTGCAATTGAAAAACCGATCAACGCTTTCTTCCACTTATCTTGCTTCTTGCTGCTTGGCATCATGGCTTGCGCTAACGCAAGGGAAGTTAAATCCCACGAGACTTCATCGGATTTCGAGTTGCCCTTTGAGTATTCAACGCCTTCGCGGTTCTTGTAGTAATGCGGACCACGCGCAGCAACGGCATCAGCTTCGTGATCAATCATCGCGGCAACATAAGCCTTTTCTTGACGGCTCAAGCTTGGCCAAATCATCCATGCCGCTTGCGCTGTGGTCGTTGCCCAAAGAGCGGACTGCCACGTGGTGCCCCACCCACCAGGAGTCACTGCGTCATGTTGACACGCAATAGAACGAATCTGCCACTTCGTATACGCCATGAGTTGGCCTCGAGTGATGTTCTGTTCTTTCTTCCAGTTCGTCGTGCTCAACATGATTGCGCCCGCAAGAGCAACGTTGGCAGAACGGCGAACAGACTCTTCAATCGTTTTATGAACGCTCAGCACGTCGTAATACGGATACCCAACCTGAGCTTTCAATCGCGAGGTCAAGTCGTTAGTAATCGCATAACGCAATCCGTCTTGCACAGTTGCCAAAATTTCCGGCATACCTTGGGCTTTGGCATTGCCCTTGAGCTTTGCTGGTGGCACGACGCGCGATGCCAGATCAAGGGCTCGAGCTTCTGATCCAGGAGTTGCTGTTGGGCAACTTTCTATGCCAGTTGCGCGCGTGCCCACAAGGGCCGTGAAACCACTAGCCACGGGAAATTCCACATTCGTGGTCTTCGTGAGATTTTTCAGCGACTTGCTAAAAATCCACGTGGTGTTACCGCGCACCACTGCTGGTGAGTCTTTGCCATCGGCATTCCAGTCACCAACAACAGGGATGTCCGTTGATAACCCGAATGCGAAATTCACTAATGCGTAGTTCTCGTCTTTATGAATCTCCAATGTTGCACCTTGATCGAGCGCAATATCTTTCTTTTTCGTAACGTCGGGAACCTTCAGGCTCCACGTGCCGTCGGGATGCACGACGCCAAGATCATCGATGCCATCACCATTCCAGTCGCCCACCACTGGCTTATCGCCTTGGGCACCGAACTGAACAGTTTGGGCTTTGTCGCCGTTGAGTTGCCACAGCCACGTTCCATTACGGAAGAAACCGACATCTGGTTGGCGATCCTTCGTGAGATTACCAACCACAGGAATGTCACCAGGTTGACCGCTGAAGCTCGAAACTGCTTTCCATGCTGGTGTTTTACCAATCGCGGTATCTGTTGCATACCAAACACCTGAGTCATAGCGCCCCGGCGTTGCAAGTCCATCGCCATTCCAGTCAGCCATCAATGGCGTGCCACTTGATGTTGCTGCTGTTGAGCGAATGGATGCAGCGCGCATACGAGGGCTTGAGCCCACGACAAATACACCAGTGCCTAGGTTTCCTGCGGCAGGAACTGAAACGATGTTCTTGCGCACGACGTATTTGCTGACCAATTGCGGGGTTGGCATCGTCGGCGCAGGCTGAATACGAATATTTGGTGCTGCATCAGCAGGCGTCAAAGTCAGCACTAACCCTGCAGCTGTGGTGATCGCAACGGCACTGATCGCACCGCGCGTGAATTTCTTGTTCCCGCGTGCACGTGTGGTGCTGCGGATGGGCTTCATCTTCATTACAGGTGGCACTCCTGGCATAACAGCGATGAGCGCATTGGAACCTTCACAAGCGTGACTTGATTGGGTAATTGGGTTTGCAGTTTCTGTAGTTGTTGACCGCTGATATCGCGGAACCACATCAATGCAAGATGTTGATTTGGATGGCTCGCCAAGAAATCAAACACATATTGCTGCGCTGCTGCTTCATACGGGAACGGCGGCAGGCTCAAGTAGAAGGTCTGTTGTTCTTTGCTCATCACACCACTCAACGATGCCAACCAGAGGTTCGGCAACGTTCCTGCGCCATCCCACATCAGCGGCATCTTGTCTGAATATGGCTTCGCAGCTTCTGCTGAATTCACAATGGCTTCGCCAACGAGTGAGTTCTGCACACTTTCAGTGCGCTTCTTTGAAGCCTGCAATCCAGGGTTGCCACTGCTGATGATGAATGCACCTGCGAGCACCACTGCAATCACTGCGCCAACAACTGCTCTGGTTCGGGTGCCCTTCGCAAACTTCAACGTGACGGCGGTTGCACCGATCGCAATGATCGCTGCGTAGAGCGGTGCAGCAAACAGAAGAATTGCGTAGAGGGTTTTAAGAACGTAGTAACTCTCCAGCCAACCCTTGCCTGCTGCCACTGCACCCATGATCGCAATGAGTAAGAACGGCACCACCGCAATTGTTGAACCTGCAGCAGCGACCGCGGTCGTGACATGTTTGCGTTTGATCAGGTAGATGGCGACGATGATCGCGATCACTGGCGCGATTAATGCAGCAGATGAGTTGAACTCGATCATTCCCGAGTTCACTGCACCAAGATCTTGGGTGAAGCCGCCAGCATCCTTGCCTGACACATTCACAATGGCTTTGGTTTGTAAGTAAGTGGTGCCACCAACGAGTGCAACCGTGGCAATCGCCCACCCGATACCGAGCCAGCGCTTTTTCTTGCTGAGTGCGATCAACACAACCACACCTGCAGGAGCGATACCAAGGACGAGCGGAGTCCACAGGCCAATCACTGCAAGGGAACCTAGGGGAACCAGCAACCAACCGATGCGCGCTGCACTCTTCAAACTGCGGCTACCGATGTAGGCCACCACAGCAACGATGGTTACAGCCATCAAGAAGTTTGTGAAGCCAGCATTAAAGAGTTCCGTGGGTGTTCCCACAAGTACGAACAGAGCGAACGCTGCTATTGCCGCAAACGGTGCCACCTTGGCCAAGGTGCCGTACTTCGATTTGTGGTTCGTCTCAGTATCTTCTGGGCGAATAGCTTTCGCAATGCGCTTGGTCAGATCACTTGTGATCCACGCCAAGGCGCCCATGCACAGGCCAAAGCTCACGGCCATGGTTTGCACATATGGACCAAGCAGTTGAATGCGATCAAGTCGTACCGCATGGCTTGCTTGCGTCACCAAAGCAAAGAGAGTCGTGTGCAGGCTTGGGTACCACTGATTCCAACCCACTGAGCCATCAAGGGTTGGCCACGCGGTCTTGCCCACATCGTAGGTATTTGCAAATGGAACGAAGTGACCCTGGTTATCCCAACCAGTGAAGAACAAACCGCTTACCGTGCCGTACGGCCCAGCACCGCGATAGGCACTGACCAGCCACACGACGATCACTGCAATCAGCGCAGCAATTGATATATCAATAGCTGTTGGCTTTGGAATCGGTGCGTACTTCTTTAGATTCGGTAGGAATCGCAAAGCGAAGGCTGCAGCGAGAAGTACGACTAAACCAATGCGTGCGCTTTCCTGGGTAACAGGAACATCGCTGCCACGGGGAATCGTCAGCGCAACGAGACCAGCGATCACTGTGACGCTGATGATTGCGCGCTCAGTGATGCTTTTGCCCCACGGCGGCAAGACTGCAAGAAGTGCAACAGTCAGTAAAAAGCCAACCGGCGGGCTGATCCAGAGCAGTGCTGCAGCGATGACCGCTAATACGCCAAGGAGGAGTTGGCTTGTTGACCTGCTTTTCACCGTTGTTTCTCGCTGCATCAGCGGCCCTTCGCCATGCGCACGGTCACATTCACTGGCCCGTTTTGCACGGCACTGACTTCAGCAGTTTGTCCGTCAACCACCATGCCGTCGGTTTCAACTGGTGAGTAACCATTTGGTGCGGTCACACGCACGGTGATCGTTGATGCTTTGAAGAGTGACTGCGGATCTGCTTGCAGGGTGTAGATCAGGTTGCCGTTCTTACCGAAGGTGCCAGCAGGCAGGTCATAACTCTGTGACACCGTTGATGAAGCCTGCGGAGCGGTCCAACCAACCACGCGCACCAGCTTGTGGCCAAAGCCGTCGTCGACATAGCCCTTACCCAACTGGGGATGATTCTTAAACGGTCGCACAGCAAAGCCTGCGGGATAGATCGTTTGGTAATTGGTTGCTGCGTCTGGCACATACATGATGTACGCGGCCTTCAGCCAACTTGTTTCATAACCAATGCGCTCAGGTGGGCCTTCTGGTCGATCCTGTGGTGTGGCGTTCGTCAGAATGACATCTTGGGTGACGCGAGCAGAACCATCGGGATTAATTGCCGCATTCACCACAACCTTGCGCTCTTGGAATACGTCAACCTTGCTTTGGTTTCCGTTTTGCGTATAGACCGCAGACCAGTCACCAGTTGATGGCGCTTGCACATCGCCACTGGCACCACTCTTGACGATGACGTTTTGGAATTCTGGTTTCGCCATCCACACCTGGAAGTGACGCCCTGGTGCGGTGCTCGCCATAGCTTTTGCGGCACTCACCAGTTCATCACCGCTGAGTAACTTCGCAAGCAACTGATCAAGCAATGCTTGGTTTGCTGCCTGGCGCTTCACCGCATCTTCTTGACCGTACTTTGCGTACGCATCAATCAACAGAATCTGACCAAGCTTGTCGCCAGTGACTTCGCCGTAAGCAGGTGACTGAATTGGACCCATCGCATTGAGCACTGAACCAATCGCAGTGAGGTCAATGGTGACGACGCCATCAACAACTGGGTATCCACCACCTTGCCAAGCACCGGCCATTTCCCTTGCGCTATAAAGGAAATTGGGATGTGTGTCGGTGACTACCATCGGCTGAAAGCGCGGATTCGCGTCAAAGAATGGGTTCTTGGCAGGGCCCCACCACTTCACCGGAGCATTCAACGGTGGGAAAAGTTCAGTACTGGTCTGACCCTTAATTGGGATGGTGATGCGACCTTGATCAAACTCCAACAAAATCAGTGTCAGCGGTGCGCCGCCCGAAGCGCGCATCTCAGCTTGGTTACCAATGGCGATCAAGTAACGACGTGGGCCATTGGCACCAAGCGCATCAGGAAGTTGCGGAGCTAAATCAACAAGTGCCTTCATCGCATCTTGAATCGGCGCGATGGTGGTCAATGCTTTTGTTTGTACCGATGCCAGCGGGCCAGAAAGTGGACCATTGGCTTGCACACTTTCAAGGTTTTTGTAGGTCGCGCTAATGCCTTGGTCAATGGACTTCACGCGTGGTGGCAATGCTGTCAACGCCGCAATATCAATGGCGCCGTCATTGAAAATCTTGCCGTTGCCACTTTTGCCCGAGAGATCACCGAACAAGGTGAGCATGTCGTCGGTGCTTCCAGTGATGTTCTCAACTGCGCCGGTCAGGCGTTCCCAGTTATTCACGGCCGTATTAATGCCTGGGATCTTGCCCAACACGGTCATGTTGAAGCCGTGAGCCGAATCGATGATCGTGGTCGCAGCTGCTTGGGCATCTTTGAGGTCGTTCTGAGCACTTTCATATTCGCCGGCAGAAACCTGGTCGGCTACGCCCTGGAGGCTGGTTTGGTAACTGCGAGCTCCCACGCCAAGGGAGGCCAAGGAGGTGAAAATGGAGACTTGGAGCCAAATGACGAACAGGCCCACGATGACGCCCACGCCCACGCCCAGCCAGATGCGTGGAGTTAGTCGGGACACTTGGTGAGTATAGGTAACAAAATGCCCTGCTCTATGAGGCGAAGGGCCTACTTGATCAGATCGATATCTTCCTGTGATTCTTGTTGAACTCGATCATTCGGACGAGTCAGTTCGCTTATGTTTGCTTGCCAGGTACTCGGAAACCCAGGTTTTGGAACTTTGCCATGTTCCATTGTCCATTTTTTGTGCACGGAGCCGTCCTCGCTCTGCAGCTGCACGTAGTGATGTCATGGTCACACCCGCTTTCTCGTCGCACAGGCTTGCCAGCGGAACAAGCCGAGCAGGCCCGGCCAGGGCGGGCACCACAAATGTATAGAGATTGTTTGTGATTGCTCGCGCGATTAGTTCCCCTAACGGGCCGTAGTCGCCGAGGTCGGCTTTTCGAAGGGCACGCAGATACGCGGTTCTTTGATTCTTAAACACAATGGCTGGTGGGTACCCAAGACGCACCAGAATCAGATTCATCAACAGTCGGCCAGTGCGGCCGTTGCCGTCAAGGAATGGATGAATCTTTTCAAAGTCATTGTGAATTTTCGCCAGTCGTTCAGGGAATGGCACCTCACCCGTTTGAGGAAAGGCATTGGCTTGCTCAACCCAATCGGCAATGAGATGTCCCACCTCAGTGAAGGACGGTGGCGTCATTCCCTCAGGAAACGGCTGAATATCGTGTTGTCGCCAATTGCCTGGTGTCTCCATGGATGTTGCGTGCGGATGCGGTGCTACACCCCATACCGGAGTCATCGCTTCATGATGAATCGTGCGAATTTCTTGAACGTTGATCAATTCATGTGTCGACCATTCGCCCGGTTCGAGCGCCTGTCCGTACACCCACTTGGCCGCAGCCGCATAGCCCACGACTTCCATATATTCAGCGAGCTGCTTGTCTCCCACCGCCTGACCTTCAGCAAGCAATCTGCGCACTTCGTTAAGAATGAGCGTGTTGCCCTCAAGTGCGGTCGAGTGGTGCGCCTCTTTATGCCAAATGTCGGCCCAAATCTGTTCGGCTTCGCCGGGTGCAGGTAATCCGCCCAGTCTCGAGCGCAAATCAATGACTGCCTCGTCGAGTTGGGTATAGATGGACTGCCGAGAGGGACGACCAACCTTCATGGTGCCTGCCGTTTCTTCGACCCGAGACAATTTGTTGTGATTTCTTTAAATTAAGTTAAACACAACAACATTAAATTGTCGATAGGAATTTGTTGAGGATTATGGAAATTAATTACTTCACAACAAATTTACGATCGTGAACAAGTCGGATTGAACACTGGCTAGTAAGCGCCGTCGCCCACGAGCACGGCCTTGACTGTTTTGGCCATGATCACCAGATCAAGGGCTGGCGACCAGTGTTCGACGTAGTCCAGATCTAGGCGCATGCGCTCATCCCAGTCCACTTCCTTGCGGCCCGAGACCTGCCATAGGCCGGTAAGCCCTGGCTTGGTGAGGTGGCGGCGATGGTCGGCGTCTCCCAGGAGCGGAAGTTCATCGACGAGTACTGGGCGCGGGCCCACCATCGACATTGAGCCAATCAGCACATTGAAGACCTGTGGGGTTTCGTCGATCGACCAGCGGCGCAGGAAGCGACCAAACGGCGTGATGCGTGGATCTCGGCGGTAACGCGTGGTGATGTTTTCATCCGGGTTACCGATGATCGCCTCGCGATGCTTATCAGCACCGACATACATCGAACGGAACTTCGCAACGCGAATGAGTTCACCACCGCGACCAACGCGTTCTTGCATGTAGAAGATCGGGCCCCGGCTGGTGAAGCGCACACCAATTGCAGCAACGATCATGAATGGCAAGAACACCAAGAACATAAAGAAACCCGCAACAAGATCAAAGGCACGTTTGATTGCACGCTTTGGTCCGGTCAAGTGTGGTTCATCAAGATGCAAAAGCGGAAGGTCTGCGGCCATACGCATCGTTACTCGCGGACCAGCAACATCGCCCACAGCAGGTGCAACAAGAAGGTCAACACGTGGGCCTTCCAAACGCCAAGCCAAGCGTTGAACGACCCGAGGGCCAATGGCCGGAGAGCCAGCAATTGCAACGGTATCTGCGTCTTCGAGGGCAATTACCGCCATGATTTCATCAAGCCACGCATCAAGCGCATCTTCAGAAATATCCGCGGCTGGTTCTTGCACATCATCAACAACAGTGAAGCCCGCGACCGGGTCACGATCAAGCATGTCGATGATTTCTGACTTCTGCGGTTCTGCACCGATCACAACGGTGCGATGCAGGAAGTGACCGTAGCGTCGTTCATGACGCAACCACGCGCGAAGTGACCAACGCACAATTAACAACAACGTTAAACCAACAACGAAGGTGATTAATACGAAGCCACGCGAAAGATCAAGTTTGAGGGCGAACACCACAATCGCCACTGCACCGAACACTGTTGCTGATGCACTCACCACACGTTTGAATTCTTCAGAGCCAACGCCGAGCACTCGAGTGTCATAGGCACCACGCAGTGCCATCACACCCATCCAGGCGATCACCACGATGACGACGAGTGAGACATAGGTGGGGTCGTTAATTTCCACGTTAAAAGGAATGGCCCAACGCAAGGTGAAACCGGTAATGCCTGCAACCGTGATGGCGATGAAATCCCAGATCACTGCTCGGGTGGCATACACACGCAATGGATCGCGGCGCAGATGCGGACGGTCGCGGCGCGAATGTGCTGCCGACCAACCAATACGCGCTGGGGTGCGCTGATGGGCGGAGGCGTCGGTCGACAAGGAACCGTTCTCGGTTACCTCGTGACTCATGGTGCTCCCTGGCGCTGTTTGCTTGGAGATCAAAGGCTAACAGCGCAAAGCAAAAGCGAGCGGCTCCCGTGAGGAAACCGCCCGCTTTTGATCAGGTGTTACGACTGGAGATAAATGCGCACTGGGATCTCAGTGAGTGGAACTGCAGTACCAGCGGTCACCTGTGAGCACTTGGCTGCTGGATCACACAGAAGCGTGGATCCCTCAGGCGCGGTGTAGTTGGCCGTGCCAGTTTCGGCCCAAGCAACTACTGATTTTTGACCAGCGCGCGTGAAGTTACAGACCACGGTGTTGCCGGTCTGGGTACAGCCTTCGAAGGTTGAGCCAACGACCCAGTTTTCGATTGCGAAGAACCCTTGTTCGGCAGGAGCGCCTGGGTAGGCCTGGATACCAAGAAGCGCATATGGCTTCTGGGTCCAGATGTACCAGTACGAACGCTCAACGCCGTAGCGAAGGTTGTCGATGTAGGTACGAACAACCCAACCAGCAGCCTTGTCACCCTTGATCTTGTTAGCAGGAAGCGCGCCTGGGCCGGCAAGTCCGTAGTTCAATTCGGTGTCCCAAATTGGCAACGTTGCTGGTGCACCAGCAGCAGTCACTGCGTCCTTTGCCATCTTGATCAAGGCGCCGCGAGCAACCGGATCTCCGTCAGCCTTTGGATAGGTGTGCATCGCAAGGACGTCGATTGGCCAATTGAGTTTTGCCAACTCGGCCAAGTACTTCACGTAGAAGCCATCAAACGCTGACTGCAAACGAAGTGAAGGCGAAGCCGAAACAACCTTGGCTTCAGGATCATTTGCCTTGATGATGTCGTATGCACGCTTCGTCATCTCGGCCATTTGCTTTGGCGTTCCGTTGAAGAACATCTTCAGGTTGGCTTCGTTCCACACTTCATATGACGAAATTCGGCCCTTGTAGCGCTGAACAACCTGAGTCACCCAGTTATCCCAGTCAGCCATATTTGCGGGTGCACTGTTGGCACCTGGATACGGCGGATAGACCGGGGTGGTCTTCTTTGAAGCTGCCCAAGTAGGCGTGGTGCCCAACACCATGAGGATGTCGTTCATTCCCTTTGACTCTGCATTCTTCAACGCACCGTCAAGGTTCTTCCACTTGTACTTGCCCTTGCTCAGTTCAATCTGTGACCAAGCAGTGCCGTTATCCCACAAACGAAGGGCGCCAAATGGTGCTGAAGACCAGGCTTCAACTTCTTCGCCTTCAATTTGCATGCCGACCAGACTTGGCTTGACGGCGTTGGGATCAACGCCGCCACCGCCACCGTTATCGGTGTCTGAGTCGGTACTACCACCGCAAGCGGTGAGGATTAAACCAGCGGCAAGAGCTAGAAGCCCGAGCCTTGCTGATTTACTGCTGCGCGCGCTGCTGAACCGAACCATAGAGGACTACTTCCAATCGTTACTGGTGTTCCTGGAGCTACTGCGGAACATGAATTCATGACGTCACACTGAACCGTTGCCCCCGCTGGAACAGTGAATTTTCCGGAACCTGATGACACCCAAGCAACAACCTCTGGGTTGTTGTTGTCGCCCATCTGGCAAGTATTTGCTGCACCGTTGGTGCCGCGCTGGCATGAGTAGAACGCATTGCCGATCCAACGCTCAACTGTGCCGTAGGCGGTGGCTGCTGGAGTGCCATCGTTGGTAACGATGCCAACGCGACCATCAGCTGGTGCCCAGAAGTACCAGTAGCTACGAGCCACACCAAGGGTGAGGTTGTCGAGGTACGTGGTTGCAACCCAGCCAGCGCCAGTTGCAGGTGCGATGTTCTGTGCAGGAATTGAACCTGGGCCTTGAATGCCGTAGTTGACTTCGGTATCCCACAGTTCAATATTTGCAGGAACGCCAACCTTGGTCATGTCAGCCTTGGTGGTGTTGATGTAGTTCACGCGCTCTGCTGGACCTTCATTTGCAGCTGGGTAGCTGTGGATTGCAACAGCATCCACTGGCCAGCCCTTCTTCTTCAATGCCTTCAAGTACGCAGGGAAGAACTTGTCGTAGCGTGCCTTCAAGCGAACAGTGCTTGATGCTGAAACAACCTTGGCTGATGGATCGCCAGCCTTGATGATCTTGTATGCAGCGGCAGTGAGATCTGCCATCTGCTGTGGAGTACCTGCGAAGAAGTTGGTGAGGTTTGCTTCGTTCCAGATTTGGTAGGAGTCAATTGAGTTGGCGTACTTCTGCACAACTGCAGTGACCCAGTTCTTCCAGTTCGCCATGCCTGGCATGGAAGCTGCACCCTTATTTGGATAGGTGCCTTGCTTCTTATTGGTTGCTGCCCACGTTGGGGTTGAACCAAGGACGTAGAGGGATGAAACCTTTTGGGAGTTTGCGTTGCCGATGGCCTGATCAAGACCGTTCCACCAGAACTTGCCCTTGGCCTGATTGACCTGGCCCCAGGCCACGCCTGAGTCCCAAAGACGGATGGTGCCAAATGGCACGGTTGGCTTCACGCCGGCAGCGATGCCAGGGACGTGCTGGCCGAACTGGGTCACAGGTAGTGGGTTGCCCACAGACACTGCTTGGGAAGGGACTGCCAAAGCAACTGATCCGAGCGTGATCGCTCCAGCTACAGCTGCAATAAGGGCACGACGCATGAAGAAACTCCAAGGTTGTTGATAACAAAGGTTTTTGGACCCTAACTGACCATACGTCGGATCTGGCTGAATGACACCTGCCTCAAAGGTCACGAATAGGTGCACATTGTGTAAATCGTTATCTCCTCATAACCTTTACTTATGAATGCAGTTGTAAAGGTATTGCCTTCACGTCGGGTTCGCGGGGCAAGCCGGGTCAGTTCCAAGAATCAGGTGACCCTGCCCGTCGATGTGCTGCGCGCGAGTGGCATTGAGGTGGGGGATCTGCTCTTTGCCCGCGCCGCTGGCCCTGGAACCATCGTTCTCGAACGCCCCGAGGCGACTTTGGAAGCAATCGCTGGTTCCATGAGTGGGATTTACCAAGGCTTCAGCATTGATGAACTTCGCAACGAGTGGAACTGAATCGACATGGCAACCACGCTCGTTGATTCCAGCGTGCTGATCGCACTTCTTGACGACACAGACGTGCATCACGCTGCGAGCTCGTCAGCAATTGTTTCCGCATTACGTGAAGGTCACTCACTTGCAATCGCGGCGACAACACTTGCTGAAATTCTGGTGCGGCCATATTCCGTTGGTGAGCACGCAGTTTCGCGATGTCTCAACGCGATTGACCGTTTACCAATTGCTGTAATTGATCTTGATCGTGCGATCTCTATGAAGGCTGCGGTGTTGCGCGCAACTATTCCTGGCATGCGGTTGCCTGACGCAACGATTGTTGCGACTGCGGTTGTTTCTTCTGCTGGCGCATTACTGACTACTGATGTGAAACTCGCCGGTGCGAGCGGCGAACACGTACCGACGATATTGGTTGGTGCGTAAGGCCTTCCGCATTATGCAACAGGCTTGAGTTTACGAACCTTCGGAGTTCCCGCTGCACGTTCTTCTGCCAAATCACACGCGGTTTGCATTGCTAGCCAAGCGCGTGCGGTGCTCACGCCTGCCGCTTCTAGACGAAGCGCAAGGTTGGGAGAAATGCGCGCATGCTCATGAATGACACGGCTAAGTGTCACTCGCGAAACTCCAAGGCGATCTGCCGCTTCACTCACTGACAAGCCGAACTCAGCAAGAACGTCTTCGCGAAGAATCGCTCCTGGATGTGTGGGTTTCTTCATGACTGACAACTCCTCGCGCCTCTAGCTTTCCAAGGTTTCCCATCGACAACTCTTGACGATTCCCCAAAGAAGACTATAATTCTGGTCATGACTACAACTTCTTTGGCAACTGTGAAGGCACAACTTTCAGCCTTCGTCGACTCAGTGCACGGAACGCATGAACGAGTTGTCATCACGCGTAACGGTGAACCAGCTGCAGTGCTGATTTCTCCTGACGATCTTGAATCGCTCGAAGAAACCATCGCAATTTTATCTGATCCTGAGGCTATGGCCGAAATTGCAGAAGCGCGGGAAGCAATTGCTCAAGGCAACACTGTTGCACTTTCACAAGTTAAACGGCGCTCGGCCTAGTGGCTTTCGAAATACGAATTGCTCCACCGGCTCGAAGGGCACTTGAAACACAGTTGCCCGAATCAATTGCTGCAGCTGCGTGGGAATTCATACATGGCCCACTTGCCAAGAATCCTCGACGCGTTGGCAAACCACTCCTTGGAAACCTAGAAGGTTCTTGGTCAGCAAGGCGGGGCGAATATCGAGTTGTCTACGAAATCGATAACGAGATTGTCACCGTTACCGTTCTGCGAATCGGCCATCGCCGAGATATTTACCGCTAGCGCTTGCGCAATACGTACAAGCTTTGACCATCGGTCTCTTGCCCGTACTCAAAACGATCAACAGCAAGGCGCGCTGCATTCACGTGATCCTCAAAGTGCCAGCGCGCAAAGCGAGTGCAGTGCAACCGGCCTTTCCAATCAAGTGGTCCGTAGCCTTCTGGGTTTTCTTCCCAGCCAGCAACATCTTCTTCAACGAAGCAGGTGACGAATGCCTTGCCGTTTTCGCTCAGTGCTTCTGCGATCAACTTGAGGTAGGCAGGGGTGTCTTCGTCATTCATATGTGAGAAGACTGAGTATGCGTAGAACACATCAACACTGCCTGGATCAGCAGCAAGGGTGCGCTCTGGTGAACCGTCTGGGTTGTAACGCTCATTGCTGACATTCACATAGGTGAAGCGCATGCCTGGGCCAGCAAGGTTTTCGTCGGCCCAATCGATGAGTTCCTTTTGAATGTCAACGCCGTGATAGTCGCGAATCTGACCGAAGTACTCACGCACACCAACGCCAAGGCGTCCAGCACCACAGCCCCAGTCCAGCAATGACGAATCTTTGTTCAAGCCGGCATATTGCTCCAAGCGCGTCACATCGCCAACGGCAGTCTTAATGAATGCCTTGTCGTTCTTAAAGTGTTTGCCGCCCATGCGGTATTTGCCGGGAGGTAAAGGAGTCTTCTTGCCGCGCTTAAGCATGTTGGTAACCCTAACGGCTAAATGAGGCCAAGGTGATGAGCCCGTTCGGTCAGAAAGTCGCGAACACTTGGATGCGCTGCCTGATTGATGATGTTGGTGGCTTGGTCTTTTTGGGAGTGACCAAACACTTCGGCCATGCCGTTTTCGGTCACAACTGCACTGTGTTGAAAACTCGTGACCGGTTCAGTGAGCACCGGAACGATCGTCGATACGTCTGCCTTTGGGTGCCAACTTGGCAGCGCTATGAAACTGCGGCCGCCACGCGCATGCAATGCACCAACAATGAAGTCGGTTGATCCACCAAATCCGCTGAAAATTTTGTGGTTGATGCGGCTGGCATTTGCTTGATCAAGAAGGTCGACTTGCAGCGCTGCGTTCACACTTGTCATCTGCGCTTGCCGCGCAATTGCGCCGGGATCATTGACGCGTTCGGTACGCATCATGCGAATAGAGCGATTGAGATCAACCCAGTCATACAACTCGCGCGTACCGAAAATAAAGGTTGAAGTTAAAGGGATTTCAGCGTTGAGTGCACCAGCTTTAAACAGGTTCAACACACCATCACTGAACATTTCAGTCCAGATGCGCAGACCTTTATGTTTCGTCAATCCGGCAAGCACCGCATCAGGAACACCACCGATGCCGAGCTGCATTGTTGATCCGTCATTGACTACCGCGGCAATGCGATCACCGATTTGCATTGAGAGATCACTAATCGGGCCCGGATCATGCGTAGGCAACGGCTCATCAACTTCAACGAGGTAGTCGATTTCGTTTTCGTAAATTTGCGCATCACCGTAGGTGTAAGGCATTTGCGGATTTGCTTGCGCAATCACGATGCCGCCGCGAGCTCTTGCCGCTTCGATCGCTGCAGGAAGGATGTTGACCTCGGTACCAAGGCTCACAGTGTCAAAGCGCTGAGTCGAGGTATGAAGCAGCACGACATCTGGTTGATAGTGATCGCGAAAGAGCACGGGAACCAAGCTCAGGCGGCTTGGGATGTAGTTGAGATTTTCTGCGCCACGCATGCCGGGACCAACAAAGGCAGTTTCATAGGTGACGCCAGATCTATTCGGCAGCGGCTTTTGCGCATTCAACATATGAAGGCGGTAGAGCTCGACCTGGCCATCAAGGGCGTTGAGCAGCACGTGCGGAGTAGCGAAGTTGCCCGAGGCAACCACCCGAGGATTGTGGGGCAGTGCGGAAAAAATGCCGGCTAACTGCTCTTGGGTGATGACTCGCATACCTTCATTCTTTACCTGTTTGCCCGGCGACGGAGCATCGGGAAGATGTCTGTTCTGTGACAGAATGGCGAAATGCTGCCTGAATTCGCCTGGGGTGACGTCAAGGTTTACGTCGCTGGACATAACGGACTCGTGGGTTCGGCAATTGTGCGAGCCCTTGAGGCTGCCGGAGTGGGCGAGGTCATCGGCTACCGCTCATCCGAGCTCGATCTGCGCGACCGTGAGGCCACCTTCACCGCCATCAGCGAGGCCAAGCCCGACATCGTGATCGACGCTGCGGCAAAGGTCGGCGGCATCATGGCCAACTCCACCTACCCAGTTGAGTTCCTTCGCGACAACGTCTTGATCCAGACCAACATCATGGATGCAGCTCATGCGATCGATATTGATCGCTTGCTCTTCCTTGGCTCTTCTTGCATCTACCCACGTGCGGCAACGCAGCCGATTCGCGAATCGTCATTGATGACTGGCCCACTTGAGCCAACCAATCAGGCTTACGCCATGGCAAAGATCTCAGGCATCTTCTACATCGAAGCGCACCGCACTGAATATGACCGTCATTGGATTTCAGCGATGCCAACGAACTTGTATGGCCCAGGTGACAACTTCGATCTTGAAACTTCACATGTGTTGCCTGCGTTCATTCGCCGCTTCCATGAAGCAAAAATGTCTGGTGCGCCAACAGTCACGGTGTGGGGCACTGGTTCACCACGTCGCGAGTTCTTGCATGTTGACGATCTTGCAGCAGCCTGTTTGATGTTGCTGCAGAAGTACGACTCACACGAGACCATCAACGTCGGTCTTGGCGATGACATGCCAATTAAGGAACTAGCCGAAACCGTTGCTGCCGCAGTGGGTTACGAAGGCACCATCCAATGGGATTCCAGCAAGCCTGACGGCATGCCACGTAAGTTGCTCGACACAAGTCGCATCAACGATCTTGGTTGGTTCCCAAAGATTTCTTTGGCAGATGGCATTGCCAGCACCTACCAGTGGTACCTCGCTAACAACGCATAACTGCGTTCTACTTTCGGAGGAACGGTGGCAGGCAACGCCCACGCAATTCCACCTGTTCAGGTTCTCCTTGCAGGTCGCACTGCTGCCCTAGTGCGTTTAACCTGCAAGCCAGGAATGCGCCCAGCATTGCTTGATGTATTGAACAACTACATGGATCGCTTGGGTGAAGAGCCAGGCACAGAGATCTACACGCTTTCAATTGATCCAGATAGCGACAACCTGGTGTGGTTGTACGAAATCTTTGCGAACGAAGAAGCCCAGCTAGAACATCAGCAAGCCATGGCGCTTGCTGATCTCATTCCGGCAATGCAGAACTTGCTTGATGGTCCGCCGGCAATCCTTCGGATGTCGCCACTTCGGTTAGCGCTGCAAGAGACCGTGCTTGAAGACGACTTCGAACTGTAAATAACCCTTGGTGTTGTAGCAATTACTCGCGATTACTCGCCGTTTGCTTGCAACACTTCCATTGACGCGATTTCCTTCTTCTGCGCTTCAATAATTGCTTCGGCCAACGTCTTCACTTCAGGATTTGTTGTGGTTGCGAGAACATCTTGCGCCATCGAAACAGCTCCTTGATGGTGGCTCACCATCATCTGCAACCAGAGGCGATCAAAATTTGGGCCCGTCGTTGCCGACAAAGCAGCCATGTCATCGTCGGTCATCATCCCGGTGCTCATGGAATGACCCGAGTGGTCATCCACTGCAGTTTCCGGTGCACCCCAGTTTGCTAACCATCCCCGCATCACCGCTATTTCAGGCGCTTGCGCGCCCTTAATTTGTTCAGCGAGAGTCTTTACTTCATTTGTCGACGCTTGGGAAAGGGCCATGTCTGACATCTCGATGGCTTGTTGATGATGCGGAATCATCATCTGTGCAAACATGATGTCGAGAGATTGTGTATCAACCGACGGGCTTGGCGACACACTGCTCATCATTGGCATTGGCGTTGGTGGCACTGCTTCTTCAGAAGAACCACACGCAGCAAGGGTGCCCGCAGTAGCGAT
Source organism: Candidatus Nanopelagicales bacterium (assembly GCA_028687755.1). Lineage (NCBI taxonomy): Bacteria > Bacillati > Actinomycetota > Actinomycetes > Candidatus Nanopelagicales > Candidatus Nanopelagicales bacterium. The sequence goes on along the minus strand of JAQTZL010000015.1, from coordinate 30,947 downwards.
TGACACTGCAGCAAGTGCAAGTGCGCGCTTCATAGACGGTTGACGATTCAGTTGACGACGAGGCATGGGGGAAGCCTTTCTACTGTTACGAAAACGGCGGTCTGTTATCTAGTTTAAGACTGAACTTGCCTGCGGTTCGCCAGAGTTTTGCAGTGGCGTCTTTATCTTCCTCTGTCACCAAGTTGCCCATCACGCGAAGCGCGATCGTCATGAGGAACTTTGAACGCATGCCGACTGGGCCAAAGGTGTTAATAAACCCTGGGACAGTGAGTAAGCCAGCAATTCTGCGAGCAATTGAGAATGCCGTTCCGTATTGCACACTGAGTTCACCAGGCCACAAATGGGTGAGATCTGCATTGGGGTTGTTTGCGGTGTCAGCAAGCATTTCGGCCGCAAGATGGCCAGTTTCTAGACCGTAATCAATGCCTTCACCGTTCAACGGATTGACGCAACCAGCTGCATCTCCAATGAACATCCAGTTCTTGCCTGCGATGTTGCTGACCGCTCCACCCATTGGTAATAGTGCAGAAGAGAAATTCTGTAATTCACCTTCAAGCTGCCACAACTCATACTGCTGGTTTGTGTAAAGCTCCGTGAGCGAACGCAGGTTGATGTCGGCAGGTCGCTTATTCGTTGCAAGCGTGCCAACACCAATATTTACTTCGCCATCACCCAGTGGGAAGATCCACCCGTAACCAGATAGCACTTCATTTTTTTCACCGCGCAATTCAAGGTGCGACGAGATCCACTTGTCATTGGATCGGCCACTGGCAATGTATGCGCGCCCGGCAACGCCATAAGCGGTGTCTTTATGCCACTCGCGGCCAAGGCTTCTTCCAAGTTGAGATTTCGCACCATCGGCAACAACAAGTCGCTTGCACCGAATTTCTTTGGTGACGCGCTTGCCGTCTTCGCGAATTTCGAAGGTCACGGCAACTACGCGATCACCGTCTTTCACGACATCTACTGCGCGGTAACCGTCTGCAGGAATTGCACCGGAATCAAGTGCGACCTCGCGGATCTTTGCGTCGAGTTCCATGCGTGGCACCGCAGAACCAAAATTCGGAAGCGACCCACCAGGCCATGGCAGCAACAACGTTTGCTTAAACCCAGCTGCCCGCAAGCCAAGGTTGCGTGGCTGAGTTTCCAGCCACTCGCCCAAGCCCAGGTTTTGCAGTTCATAGACCGCGCGAGGGGTCAGGCCATCACCACAGGTTTTGTCACGCGGGAAGGTTTTGGCATCGGCCAGGATCACATCAAGGCCAAAGCGCGCCGCCCAAGCAGCAGCAGCCGAGCCAGCTGGGCCTGCACCAATAACTAAGACGTCGGTCTCAGTGGGAACGGTTGCGGGCACGAGGTAATTCTCATGGGTTGCTTCCCATGGCCTGCGCTTGGGTAGAAGTCTGGGGAATGGGGGACACACTTCGTTTAAGACTGGTCATGACTGGCTTTAGGGTTTTCTTCATGAAACGCGCACTTTTCTCTGTCCTTGGAATTTCCCTGGTGGCTGGCTCGATCGGCTTCGCTGCACTTTCCACCGCAGCTCCGCAGCTGACCTACGCCACCTTCGGCACGTCCGGAAACAACACTGGCACCGCGGCAACCGCGACCATGCCGGGAAACTTGTTCCCAACAGCGCAGATCACTGTGGCCGACAGCGATGTTTCTGTGGCAACTTCAGCAACGCTGACTGGGTCCACGCCATTTGGTCAGGTCTACGGCACCTCAAGTGGCAAGACTTACCTCTCAACTTCGTTGGTATCCGGTAAGACAACGGGCAGCATCACGATTGCTTTCAACCGAGTGATCCCTGCCGGTTTCTGGGGCTTTGCATTGGGTGATGTTGACGCTGAACAGATCACGATCGCCGCTAAAGGTGACAAGGGTCAAAGCCTTGACGTTTCTGGTTGGTACAAGTCTTCCTTTAACTACCAAAGCGGTAACACCGATCAACCAGTGTGGAATGCCAGCACTGCAACGTTGAAAGGCAACACCAACGACACCAACGGTGCAGCCGGTTGGTTCCAAGCTACGCAACCAGTCACCACGATCACGTTGACTCAGACCAAGTTGTCAGGTTTTCCTACCTATCAATTGTGGATGGCTGCTGATCTTGGTTCACCACTTGCGTCTCCATCGGCATCTGCCACACCGACCGCAACAGCGACCATGACAGCGACGCCAACAGCTTCTGCTTCACCAACGGCAACCGTGAGCGCTTCACCCACGGCAACGGTTACTTCATCTGCAACGCCGACGGCAAGTGCATCAACTACAGCCAGTAGCTCAGCAACACCAACAGCTTCTGGGCTACCCACCGTTAATCCAGATAGTGGCGCACCAATCACACCGATTGATAAGCCTGTGATCATTCATATTGCTGACGTTCCAGGTGCACCTGATGGCGCAACGGTCACCGAGGTGAAGGATCCAGCGCACGGCACCGCAGTGATCGTTGACTCAGTCACCATTAAGTACACACCTGATGCCGGTTATGTCGGTAACGATGTCGTTGCGATTGTTGTGAAAGACAAGAGCGGCAAGATCACCACACTGCAGGAAACTATTGAAGTAGGAACGCCTCAGGTTGTCATCAACTGGAAGGCTCCAACAAAGTTGAAGCCTGGCAACAACGTGATCGTGAATAAAGTGTTGAAGACCAATGCTGGCCAGAAAGCAAGCATTGTCGTGACCTGTGGCCCGTTGCTTCGCAGCAAGTTCATGGATGCCATGGCTGACTGCCAAGTGAAGAAGAGTGGCAACAAGATCACCGTGTGGGTATCAGGTTCAGTGCCAATCGGCGCAGACTTTGCACTAAGCGCTCCGGCCAAGGGCAAGTACCTTGAGCTTGATGCGCATAAGTTTGCGCGCAACTAAGCAATAAAAGTTTCGGGCCGGTCTTCCTTGTGGGAAGTGCCGGCCCGAAGTTTTTAGTACTACTGCAGCGTTTAGCGCTGGCAGGTGCACCATTCTTCTTTGCTGAACATTGACTTAACCTGATCCACATGTGCACCGCAACCGGTCCACGTGGCCTTGCCACACTTTGAGCAGGTAATTGGGCTACACATAGTTCCTCCAACAGAATTCGTTGAAATGAATATACCCCCGGGGGTATCTAAAAGACAACTCTTTTCAGGTGAGGGTCGCCTCACTTAGGGTGCCCTTATGACTATTGCTATTGGTGACACCGTCCCTGACGTTGAACTCTTCGTGATCCCAGAGGATCGCCCAACCCCTGTTTCCTCAAAGGACATCCTGAGCAAGGGCCGCGTGGTGCTGTTCGCAGTTCCTGGCGCCTTCACCCCAGGCTGCTCCAAGATGCACTTGCCTGGTTTCGTAAACAAGGCAGCTGAACTCTCCGCCAAGGGCGTCGATTCAATCGTATGCATCAGCGTCAACGATGCCTTCGTGATGGACGCTTGGGGCAAGGCTCAAGGCGTTGGCGAGCAATTCGTGATGGCTGCTGACCCACAGGGCAAGTTCGCACTTGCTGTTGGCATGGACGTTGACGCTCCAGCTCTCGGTGGTCTTCGTTCAAAGCGCTACGCCATGGTGATTGAAGACGGCGTTGTTACTCAGTTCCTTCCTGAAGAAGACGGCTTCAACGTGCTGGCATCAACTGCCGAGTGCGTGCTCGACACCCTGTAAAAACTCAGGCGCGATTCATCGCGCCGATGCTCTACCGTTGCAAGCATGCATCGGGGGAGCGCAATAGCTATCGGCCTCGCGGGTCTATTAATGACCTGCGGGGTCGTTGCTGTTTCTCCAGCTGATGCCACAACCCAAAATGCACAAACGTTGTTGACCTCGCTGCCCGTGTCACCTGAACATGCAGGCGGCTATGACCGCTCGCTGTTTAAACACTGGATTCGTCAAAATGGATGCACGACACGTCAAGACGTTCTCATTCGCGAAGCAATCGGTGGTCGTCTCAACGGGTGCACGATGGTTGATTCACGTTGGTATTCGGCATACGACGGCGTCACCACGACTAATGCCCGCACCTTCGATATCGATCACGAAGTTCCATTGAAAGAAGCCTGGGATTCAGGAGCTTGGCGATGGACTCCTGATCGGCGAACTGCTTTTGCTAATGATCTTGGTTATGTGAACTCACTTATCGCTGTTTCGGCATCATCGAATCGATCCAAGAGTGATCAAGATCCGGCCGAGTGGATGCCGCCTAACACAGCTGATACCTGCCGTTATGTCAAAGCTTGGATTGGCGTGAAGTATCGCTGGCGTTTAGCAGTTGATTCGGTTGAGAAGTCTTCAATCATTCAGTTGTTGCGCGGCTGCCCTCAGAAGATGGAAGTTCCTGATTTGGCTTCGTAGCTGCTTGCTACACCACAACACAAATGCCGAGCACAAGATTTGGTACATCGAGGAAATCAACAATCAATGCAATTTCTTCATCATCAACACATGTAACAAAATGTTGATCGCCTTCGGTGTGCACAATTGGCCAGCGGCGTAGATCGCCACCCAGACCAGTGCCTACTGCTTTTGATGCCGCCTCTTTTGCAACAACCGCGCTCAGCAACGTGATGCGTTCAGTCTCAAGAAGTTTCGTTTCAGTTTCCGTCAGCACACGAGCAACGGTTGGCGCTTGACGATCAGCGTTCTCAACGTCAACGCCTACTGCTTCAGCGCTCGCAACAGCCGCAACAATCACGCCTTCAGTATGCGCAAGTGAAATCACCGGAAGTGGTAGTTCATTTGGAACCGCCCAGGAAATAAATGGCGCGCCTTCTTCAGAACGTGAAATCACTAAGTCTTTTGAATGCACGGTGGTGAGTTGGGTTTCCAACATGAAGTCGCATACGGCTTCCTTCAGTGCCACCCGACCAAGTAACCATTCCATTTTGCGCGTCGTGTTTGCCTGCATCGTCATCCACGTTTCGCATTCAGATGAGGTCAAGTGCTTTACGGCTATCTCTTTGGCAGCCTCTTCGGTATACGTCTTTAATTCCTCGACGAACGTGACATGGACGCGCGCAAGTGGCCCAACCACACATGAGTACGTCGCCATGTGGTGAAACTTAGATGGTTTATTCCTACGCGACAGGCGAAACCCATATCCCGTATCCGTGAATTGGGCTACCTTTCGATCTCCAATCATCGAAAGAGGGCTCATGAAGGTTTGGTTCATCACTGGTACGTCCCGCGGCTTTGGCTTGATTTGGACCCAGGCAGCCCTTGAGCGTGGTGACAAGGTGGTGGCAACAGCCCGCGACCTTGCTCCCCTTGATGATCTCGTTGCCAAATATGGCGATTCAATTCTCACCTTAAAACTTGATGTAACCGACAAAGCAGCAGTGACTGCCGCCGTGAACAAGGCCAATGAGCACTTCGGTCGCCTTGATGTCGTGGTGAATAACGCTGGTTACGGACACATGGGTTACCTCGAGGAACTCACCGAAGATGAAATTCGCGCCCAGTTCGAGACCAACGTCTACGGGCCAATCTGGGTTGCTCAGGCAGCACTGCCGATCATGCGCGCTCAAGGATCTGGCCACATCATCCAGGTGAGCAGTTTGAGTGGTCTGACTGCTTCGGGCGGCATGGGTCTCTACAGCGGATCCAAGTGGGCACTTGAAGGAATGTCAGAAGCTCTTGCTCAGGAAGTGCGCAAGTTCGGTATCAGCGTGACCCTGATTGAGCCTGGTGGTTACGCAACTGGGTTTGGCACAGCAGGTCGCAAGAACTCGGCTCAGCATCCCGCTTATGTGGAATCCCATGAGAAGTTGGGCAAATTGCTTGCTACTTCTGCCGGATCAGACGCCACCGAAAGTGTTGACGCGCTGATGAAGGTTGTTGATGCCGAAAAGCCACCTGTGCGATTGTTACTAGGTAACCAAGCCGTTGATGTACTCCACGGCATGTATGACCGACGCCTTGCTCACTTCAAGGAATGGGAAGATGTTTCTCGTTCCGCTGGCTAAAAATCCCCGATCGAAAGGCACCTCTATGCGTATTCGAAATGTTGCACTGACAACTGTTGCAGTTGCTTCAATTGCCGGTCTGACCACTTCACCGGCTTTTGGCGCGATCGCGGTGCCGACGCCAGCCACATCCGTGTGTAGTCAAGACAACTATGCATGCTTGTCCGTCAATCAAACCAAGGTTCCAGCTGGTCAAACGGTGATCTTCAAAGGATCACTGAGCAAAGTGGCAATGAAGAACCTTGCAGCCTGGACACTGAAGGACAACATCGTGTGTTTGACCCGCTTCAACGCCAAGCCACTGGCTGACGGATGGCCAAGCACAACTCTTGATGGTGCCTGCGCTCCGGTCAATAAAGCCGGCAAGTTCACCATCAATGCTGAGCTTGGCACCAAGGGTTTGCATTACTTCGGCGTTGAGATGGGCCCATGTCAGGGTGATGCAGGCTTATGTGGCAATGGCGATCCAGGATTAGTGGGTGTTGGAGGCAAAACAGCCGTCGCGCTGACCACCACGTAATTCCAATTGCGTTTTTCATTCGTGAGCCCTGACCCAAAGGTTGGGGCTCACGTCTCTTTTGCCAGTTTTGCAATGTGTACGGACTAGGCGATGATGGGCGCGTGAGTGGTCGCCTCGTCATTATGGGTTCGGGTGAAAATGCCCCGGCAATGATCAAATTGCATCGCACCCTTATGGATGGCCTTGGTGATGCACCGAAATACATGATCGATACGCCCTATGGTTTTCAGGTCAACGCCGATGATCTTGGTGCGAAATATCAGCAGTACTTCGATGAGTCTGTCGGTTCCAAGATTGAACTTGCCAAATGGCGTCGCAAAGATGCATCGGTTGTGGAGCATGAGCGCACCCTTTCGCAATTGCAACAAGCGTCTTGGGTATTGGCAGGGCCTGGTTCACCGTCGTATGCCTTGAATCAATGGGCAGGTACGCCAATCCCTTCAGCCTTTGCAGATGTCGTGCGACGTGGCGGAACACTGATCACGGGTAGTGCTGCAGCGGCAACGATCGGTGCCTATGCAATTCCCGTCTATGAGATTTACAAGGTAGGCGTTGATCCTTATTGGCTAGATGGCATCAATCTGCTTGGTGATTTGCTCGGAATTCGAGCTGTTGTGGTTCCACACTTTGATAACAAAGAGGGCGGGCGACACGACACCAGCTGCTGCTACATCGGCCTGCATCGTCTTGAAATTCTTGAAGCGCAGATCACCGATGGAACGGGAGTGCTTGGCGTTGATGAACATACGGCTGTCGTCATTGAACTTGAATCTGGATCAGTTTCAGTTCACGGTGCTGGCGGTTTAACCCTGCGCCAGGGCGGTCGCACAGTTGTTATCCCAAATGGTGAAACCACAACCATTGATGCAATGCGAACTGCTCTGCATGGAACAAACGTCGCACCAATTGAAGTGAGTGCACAGGCACAACACTCAGACTTACTTGCAACGTTCCGTGCATCGCTGGCGGCCGGCAATGCTGATACTGCCCTTGAGGCTGCACTCGCCACTGAAGATGCAGTGTTCGCAGCAGATGCATCCGCAAATGCCGATCTACGCGCGATGTTGGTTGAACTTGCCGATGCAGCGCAAAGTGGTTTACAAGATCCGCGCACGATTCTTGCGCCCCTTGTTGAGGTCGCGTTGAATGTTCGTCGAGTGGCGCGTGAAAACAAAGACTTCGCGATGAGTGATCTCGTGCGCGACTCGCTCGTGGCTGCTGGGATTGAGGTTCGGGATACGCCTGATGGCGTGCAGTGGAACCTGATCGAGCGCGCTCAGTAACTTTTCTTATCGAGCGCGCATCGGTTTAGCCAAGATGCATGTATTCCTTGATGCCATTTGGACGCGTGATATTCGACGTTCCATTCGCATTGAGGCTGTCCAGCAATGCGATGTACGCCAAGTACTCAGCCTTGCCTCGGGCAACAGCACCGCGGTATCGCGCTGGTAGTGGTGCAGCCATGGCTCCGCGGTTGAAACGACCCATTAATAACTTGAGTTGTTCCTGAGCCTTGGCCGTTTGACCTTGCTGGTTGTCGAGTTCTAATCGCCCACGAACAGTGTTGTAGTCATATGACTCAACCTGCATGCTTGAAAGATCAGCCACACCAGCCTTGTTCCAGTTCGTGTACGTGGCAACCTTTGTGTCAGCGGTGCGAATTCCCATGATGTGACGACGAGCGTTGTTGTACACATAGAACGCAGGCACCCATTCATCTGAGGCCATGATCACGTGATCTCGTCCGCGTGCAGTGTTTGACTTCAATAACGGCAGTAAGTTCAACCGCTCTTCGTATACCTCTGCAAGATCGCCCTTGAGCCACTCGCGATCACCATGAGCAATCGTCGCCAGCATTGGCACGATGTCAACACTTGAAGTCAGTTGCTTACGAACCTTGCTGGTATCACCAGTGATGCGTTCACGTGGATCCACGACAATCAACGGAACCTGAATCGCTTCTTGATACATCGTTCCAGCTTTATTTGATGCAAAGCCATGCGCACCCGCATAATCACCGTGGTCGGCAGTCATGATGATGACGGTGTTGTCGCGAATACTTTCTGGAATTGCATTCACGACTGCACCAATGTGCTGATCGACAAGAGTGAGTACCTGTGTGTAACTATCCAAGCTGCGAGTCCAGTATCCATATGGAGCGTTAGCAATCTTTGCTCCAGCAACACCTGGGTAATCAACGAGTGAGTACCCGGATGTGAGCGTGGGATCATCGGTAATTCCGCCCCACATCAAATCAGTAAAGGAGCGCGTGAATTCTTGTGCTGCGGGCTTATTTGCCGCAAGCGTTGCTGCTGATTCCCAGTTTGCTGGAAGCGAATATCCGTAAACCTTTGGCGTATCAAGAGGTGGAACAGCGTCGTAGGTAACAGCAGGAGTTGCTCCTGCTTGTGTAAACAGATTGTTGTACGTAGTTGCCTCAGTTCCACTCCAAAAGAATTCTTTATCGTGTGGATTGACAAAACCAACCGTCAAACAAAATGGGCGCTCATGTGATTTGCGTGCTTCCAACCACGTTGCCGCTTGCGCAGCAATGTTGCCGTCGTCGTATGTTCCTTGACCATTGGTGCCGATTGGATCGGGCATCGTCAATCCTTGAAATCCATATGCACTTAAGTAAAAGGGTGCGGCTGGATCTGTTGATGTGTCCGGTGCATCCGAAAGGTGCCACTTGCCAACGTATGGAGTGATGTAGCCCGCTTCGCGCATTAATTTTCCGTAGGTCGGGAATTCGCGTTGCAATGCAGGAGCATTCGGACCCGACGATCCAGGTTGCTTGCCCTTGCGTGTTTGTAAACACCAGTTTTGATGCGGATATAGACCAGTAACCAAACTTGCGCGTGACGGTGAGCATGCCGTTCCTGCGGTGTAGTGATTTGAGAACTTCACACCTTGCTTCCATAGCTTTGCCAAATTCGGCATGAAGGCATTCAGGAATTCCTCGGGGGTCTTGATGCCGGCCGGAAAGGTTTGCGGAAAACGCATCTCATCAACCGTGATCATCACGACGTTGGGTGCTCCCGCACGAGCCCGTGGACCAGTCGGCACTGCCGAAGCGGCTTGGGTCTGTGTGACCAGAGCAGCGCCAGTAGCAACTGCCGCGCTGGTAGCCATGAAGGAGCGGCGGGATAGTTCAGTCATAGGCGCATTCTGGTCGCTCTTTGAGTAGTCGCTGACCAAGGTCACAGGCTCGGGTTTTCCCATGGTTGACGCATTTATCCCATGAATATTACTATCGTGGGATGACACTTCAGCTGCCCGATGCACTGCAGGTGTGGAGCGTTCGCTTGGACTCGCGTCGACGCCCAACACTTCCTGAAGATGCCATGCGGGCTGCGGGCTTTGCCCCAGGTGAAGAACTTCGCGTGCGTGTAGCTGAGGCTGGGATGTTGATCCTTGAAACACCAGCTCATGCCCTCGCTCGCGCACGCTCAAGGGTTGCGGGTGTGCCAAGAAATCGCTCAATCGTCGATGAATTCCTAGCCGAACGTCGTGCCGAAGCGGCGCTAGAAGAATGACAGCACCTGTATTGCTGGATGCTTCCTGTGTCATCGCTTGGTTATTCAATGAGCCAGGCGCTGATGAAATCGAACCAATGTTGTCGACGAGTTACATCACCGCGGTGAACATGGCGGAGGTCATCACAAAAGTTGAACGACTTAGTGGCCAAGGCCAAGCGTGTGCTGAGGATCTCGTTGAAGCGGGACTCACGGTTATGCCCGTGGGTTGGCGTGAAATCGCAATGATGAGTGAAATTCGAAGAGTCGAAAAAGCTTTGCCAGCAAAGGCGATGATTTCACTTGGCGATGCAATCTGCTTGTCAGCAGCTGCCGCGGATGAAATGGAAGTATGGACGGCTGATCGTTCTTGGGCCGAACTCAATCTTCCAATATCAATGAGGTTGGTGAGATAACCGATGTGTCCACCGAACAAAAAGAAGGCTCCTGCTCACAATTGGTGAGGCAGGAGCCTTCTTGCTTGGTGCGCGAGGGGGGAGTTGAACCCCCACACCCTTTCGAGTACACGGACCTGAACCGTGCGCGTCTGCCTATTCCGCCACTCGCGCATGCTTTTTCAAGCAAATTGAGTCTAGTGGCCTATTTATGCTGGCTAAAGTTCGGGTTTCACCCCTTTAGCGACGGGATCGCCCCCATGGCACCTCAACTTGAGAACGAATGGCCACTGGAGCCTGAATTCCTCTTCGAATTCTTCATGGAGCTTGATCCCGAGAAGCGCATCTCAGTTGATGCAGGCAACAGCCCCAAAGGTCACCGCATCGTGGGCACCACCTCCGGCGGTTGGATCAAGGGCCCTGGCATTAACGCAACCGTGCTGTCAGCTGTTGACTATCCAGTCGTGCGTCCCGATGACACTTTGGGCGTGGATATGCGCGCCGTTGCACAAACTGATGACGGTGAAAATCTGTACTTCACCTATGTCGGTTTCATTACGCCGTGGAGCACCATCATTAAAGCTCGCATGGGTGAAACGGTTGATCTGAAGTCCATTGAATGGAAAGTCTTCATGGATTTCGAAGTTGGTTCGCAAAAGTATGACTGGCTGAACCGTTCATTGATTGTTGCTCGCGGCGCACTTGCACCTGGTGGTTTTCTCTACCGAGCATACAAACTCAACTAGAAATAGTTGTTGCAATACAAGGCTTATTCTACTCCAACCAAAGGTATCTCATGTCAGAAGAAATGCGCGTTTCAGTAAGCCGAGAGATTCCAGCATCTGCTGCAGCAATTTTCTCGATGGTCACACTTCCTGCAGGTCACGTTGCAATGGATGGATCTGGATCATTGATCTCACCACCATCGAATCATCAACTCGCTGCAGTTGGCGACACCTTTTTAATGGACATGGATCGCGCACCAATCGGAGACATTCCAGAGATGGGTCTGTACCAAGTTGAAAATGAAGTGACGGCCTTTGAGCAGGATCAACTTCTTGAATGGACCGTCGGCATGGCAGGTCGCCCACGAGTGGGCCATGTCTATGGCATTCGCCTGACCCCGATCGACACCTCCTTGACCTTGGTTGAGAACTACATGGACTGGAGCGGGGTGCCAGAAAAATGGCGCGATCGCGTGCAGTGGCCAGTGATTCCAGCGAGCACCATGGAAGCCTCACTGGCTCGCCTGGAAGCAGCGATCCTTTCCGCATAATTTCCGGCACCAATGTGTGACCGAACTTCCATCGGGTTAACCCGTGATTGCCCCGCTGCAGTCACGGGTTTCCTCATGTTTGGGAGGTAATATGAAATTTCGCTGTCGAGATAAATGAGGTTGTCGTGAGTCTGCTTACTCGGTTCGAGGATTCCCTCGACCGGATGGTCAATGGGGCCTTCGCCAAGGCCTTCAAGGCAGAAGTCCAGCCCGTAGAAATAGCCTCGGCCCTTCAGCGTGAACTCAATGACCGGGCCGCGATTATCGATCGCCAACGCACTGTCGTTCCCAATGTCTTTCATATTGAGCTCTCCACACACGATTACACCCGCCTGGCCGTGTTCCGCGATGCGCTCCAAGGCGAGCTCACGAATTTGGTGAAGAGCTACGCCCAAGAGCAGCGGTACACCTTGCTGGGTGGCGTGCAAATCGTGATTAGCCAAGACGATGAACTTGATACCGGCATCTTCCGCGTGCGCAGCGAAGCGCGCGCTGAAGTTGCAGCAGTGAATGCCGCTTCGGTTGATTCAGAGGCCGGTGCTGCCGTCATTGCTCACCAACCACGCCTTGAAGTTGGTCGAACTGCCTACCCACTCGTACGCGCAGTTACTCGCATTGGTCGTGGTGCTGATGTTGATATTCGTATCGACGATCCAGGAGCTTCACGAAATCATGCTGAAATTGTCATGGGCGCGCCACTCATCCTTCGTGATTTGAATTCAACGAACGGCACTACGGTTGATGGTAAGCGCGTCACTGAACTTGAATTGCATGAAGGAACCGCAATAAAGATTGGTTCCACCACCCTCGTCTTTAGGAACAGCTAAATCGTGTCCGAACTCGGACTTACCCTCGCGCGCCTAGCGTTTTTAGGCTTGCTTTGGCTATTTGTTCTCGCAACTGTTCTTGTGCTTCGCCGAGATCTCATGCAACCTGCTGAAGCTCGCCCAATTGCCCTTGGTCGTACGCAACGTCCGCCTAAGCCAACAAAAGTTAAGCGCACCAAATCAGCGAAGGTGCGCGGAGCAAAACTTTTGGTGACTGAGGGTGCTTTGACTGGCACTGTGATTCCACTTGGCACTGCCGACATCACCATTGGGCGCGCACCAGATTCAACAGTTGTCGTTGATGACGATTACGCATCAAGTCGTCACACACGAGTGTTTAATGTCGATGGTGTTTGGATGGTTGAAGATCTCGGTTCAACCAATGGCACTTGGATTGATCGCACTCGCATTACAGCACCAACAGCGCTTCCCGTTGGTGTTGCACTTCGCGTTGGTCGCACCACACTGCAACTTCAGAAGTAGAGCGGAGGCGTCATGCAATTACGTTATGCGGCTCGCTCCGATGTTGGCCTGGTACGTCAAGGCAACGAAGACTCTGGCTATGCCGGCCCTCGCCTATTAGTTGTTGCCGATGGCATGGGTGGTCACGCCGCAGGTGAACTTGCTTCCGCCACCGCGATTGCAATCCTCGCTGAGCTTGATGCCAATCCACCGACTGATCCTGTTACTGCACTCACGGATGCTGTTGATCGCATTGGTGAAACCATTGTTTCGTTGGTGCAAGAAGATGAAGAAGTGCAAGGTATGGGTACCACCGTCACTGGTATTTATTGGACTGGTGATCGCTTAGCCATTGTGCATGTTGGTGACTCCCGCGCATACATGTTGCGCAATCGTGAGTTGTCACAACTCACTCACGATCACACGTATGTGCAAACCCTCGTTGATTCAGGTCAGATTTCCGAGGAAGAAGCGGCACACCATCCCAGGCGCTCCTTGTTGATGCGAGCGCTCGATGGCATCAACCCTGTTGAACCAGATTTCTCTGTTCGCGAAGCTCGTGCTGCTGATCGCTATCTGCTGTGTTCAGATGGTCTTTCGGGCGTATTAACACCCGAAGAAATCCATTCCGCGCTCTCCAGTAGTGAACCAACCGGATGTGTGACGCGTCTTGTTGATCTTGCGCTGGAACGCGGGGCTCCAGACAACGTCACCGTTGTGGTTGCCGACGTGATTGATTTTGATGTCAGCATCGAGGATTCCCAGACCCTGCCCGTTGTTGTTGGCGCTGCGGGCGAATTGCGGGTTCGGGAACGCCTTCCACGAGTGTCGTTTCCGCTGGATGCACAACCAGATCCTGAACATGTCCTGGTCGCTGCCGAGAGAGCAGCTGCGGCCACCCCGGCCAACGCACTTGAAGTTCGCACTCGCGAGGTTCGTCGACGAAGATTTGTGCGTGTTACTGCGATCGTGGTGCTCGTTGCGTTGCTGATTGGCATTGCTGCTGTGCTTGGGCGCATGTGGTTGGCCTCCCAGTGGTACGTCAGCGTGAATGGGAATCCAGGAACTGGCACGGTCGCGGTGTACAACGGCGTTCCCGGATCACTCGTCGGTTTCTCGCTCAACACGATCAGCACAGACAGCACAATTTCTGTGGGTCAGTTGCCTCTCTTTGATCAAGAACTTGTGTCAAAAGGGATTCCTGCTGCTGATGCTCTAGATGCGCAACGCATTATTAATGAACTTTCCACTCGCGCAGCTGAATGTCAGTTGACGACCACAGCTGGTTGCCCTGGAGCTGTGAACTAGTGGCCTTCACTTCTGTGCCAACCCGGCAACCCAATCGTCGAAACACCGAATTGATGTTGGTGATTGGTGCGTGGTTGCTCGGTGTTGCTGGAACCATGCAAATTGCTTGGGCCACGGGTGAAGGCATGACTCCACGGTTGTGGATCACCGTGCTCATTGTTGGCGTTCTCGCCGGCGCCATGCACATCACTGTGCGATTGAAAGCTCAGTACGCCGATCCCTTGTTCTTGCCAATTGCCACCTTGCTCACGATTTTGGGCTTGGTGATGATTTATCGCATCGACGTGGCAACGGCGCAACGTGCAGCACGTAACGATGCACCTGTTCCAACCCCTGACGTGTACGCACAACTCACGTGGTTTGCCGTTGCGGTGGTCTTGTTCATTGCTGTGTTGATCTTGGTGCGCGATCACCGACGCCTCCAACGATTTACCTACACCTTTGGATTCCTCGGGCTCCTTGGCTTGTTGTTGCCATTACTGCCTCTTGTTGGCAAGACCGTGAACGGTGCTCGTTTGTGGGTTCAGTTCTTCGGGTTGTCATTCCAGCCTGCCGAAGCCTCAAAGATTTTCTTAACCATTTTCTTTGCCGGCTATCTTGTGGTGAAGCGAGATTCACTTGCACTTGTCCGCACCAAGTTCCTCGGCGTGGGTTTTCCTCGACCCAAGGATGTTGGCCCACTGCTAGTGGCCTGGATTATTTCACTTGGAGTACTGATCTTTCAGCGAGATCTTGGTACTTCCTTGCTGTTCTTTGGCCTGTTCGTCTGCATGCTTTACATCGCAACTCAACGACGCGGCTGGTTGATTATTGGCGGATCGCTGTTTGTGATCGGCGCGACGATGGCGTACTTCGCTTTTGGGCACGTACGTTTGCGAGTCAATATTTGGTGGGATCCATGGGCAGATAGCAATGGCGACGGTTACCAATTAGTTCAATCACTCTATGGCTTTGCCAGCGGTGGACTCTTTGGCAGCGGTCTTGGTCAGGGATATCCAGAGTTCGTACCGTTCGCGAACACCGACTTCATTGTTGCCGCCATTGGTGAAGAACTTGGACTCGTAGGCATGTGCGCCTTGCTGTTGTTCTTCGGCATTTTGATTGAGCGAGGGCTTCGCACTGCAATCGCCGTGCGTGACTCCTTTGGTCAGTTGCTCGCTGTTGGTCTTTCCATCGTGTTGGCCATTCAGGTGTTCGTCATTATCGGTGGTGTCACCAGACTTATTCCTCTCACCGGCCTGACTACTCCTTTCCTTTCGTACGGCGGTTCATCACTCGTCGCTAACTGGGTGATCATTGCGCTGTTGATTCGCATCTCAGATCGCGCTCGACGCCCTGATGTGTTTGTGCCACCAGTTGATGAAGCGCTCACCCAGGTGGTGAGGCGCGTATGAATCGACCAATTCGACGCATCGGTGCAGTGTTCGCAATCTTGCTACTGGCCATGATTGCCAACGTCACCTTCATTCAAGTGTTTAAGGCTGCTGACTATCGCGATCGCCCAGGGAATCAACGCCAACTCCTTGCGCAATATGACCGGGAACGTGGGCCGATCGTGGTTTCCACTGATGCAGCTGCTCGTTCCATTGAAACGGGAGACACCCTTCGCTATCAGCGCGTCTATTCCAACGGCGAGCTCTACGCACCAATTACTGGGTTCTATTCACTCGTCTATGGAGCAACCGGCCTAGAGCGCACGGAAAACAAAATTCTTAATGGCAGTTCTGATCTGCTCTTTGTTGATCGCACGAAACAACTCTTCGCTGGTCGGCAAATTCAAGGTGGATCCGTCGTTACGACCATTAATCCTGATGCGCAGGTTGCCGCCTACGAAGGGTTAGGTACCAAAGTTGGTGCTGTTGTTGCGATTGAGCCGTCTACGGGCAAGATTTTGGCATCAGCTCAGTCACCATCCTTTGATCCCAACATTCTTTCCACGCATAAGCCTGCTGAGATTCGTACGTACTACGAATCTTTGACTGCTGATCCAGATAAGCCATTGTTGAATCGGCCGATCGTGGCATTGAACCCACCCGGCTCCACCTTCAAATTGGTGACCACTGCAGCGGCACTGGCATCAGGAAGATTTACGCCTGATTCATTGCTGCCTGGGCCAAAGACCTACCAGTTGCCTAATTCGACCAAGCGCATCAATAACTGGAATCGCACTGCTTGTGGTCCCGGTGGCATGGTGACCTTGCGTCAGGCACTTGCAATTTCCTGCAACACCGCTTTTGCGTGGTTGGGCAATGAATTAGGGGCAGATGCGCTTCGCACCCAAGCCCAACTCATGGGCTTTGATTCGCGTTTTGAATTACCTCTTCGTGCCGCTCGATCAACCTTCCCTGAAGACCCAGATGCGCCACAAACATCGCTGAGTGCCATTGGGCAATATGAAGTGCGTGCAACTGCACTGCAAATGGCCATGGTGGGTGCAGCTATTGGCAATAAGGGTGTGCTCATGAACCCGTTCATGGTGCAAGAAATTCGCGGACCTGATCTTTCGGTCTTGCAAACCACACAACCTTCAGTGTTTAAGCAAGCGATGACTGCTGCGAATGCCGCTACTGAAGCCGAACTCATGGTTAATGTGGTGAACAACGGCACTGGTTCGAACGCACGGATTTCTGGAGTGGACGTCGCCGGCAAAACTGGAACTGCACAAACAGGTAATGACCGGCCATCTGTTGCATGGTTCGTTTCATTTGCCCCAGCGCAAAACCCAAAAGTTGCGGTTGCGGTGTGTATTGAGCAGGCGGGAACCTCTGAAATCAGCGGTAACGGCTTGGCGGCACCAATTGCTAAGAAAGTTATGCAGGCCATACTCAAGCAATCGTGATTGAACCTGCGAAGATAGAAGTCTTAACGTGATGGAGGCTAGGTGAGCGACGTACGCATGCTCGGTGATCGCTATGAAATTGGCGAGGTCATTGGGCGCGGCGGCATGGCTGAAGTCCATGAAGCACGGGACGTGCGATTAGGTCGACGCGTTGCAATCAAAATCTTGCGCCCTGACTTAGCACGCGATCCAGATTTCCAAGTGCGCTTTCGCCGGGAAGCTCAATCCGCTGCAGCCCTCAATCATCCGAACATTGTTGCCGTGTACGACACCGGCGAAGATCGCCTGGATGCTGAGGGTGGCGGCCCTCAAGAAGTCGTTCCGTACATCGTTATGGAATATGTCGATGGCATGACCTTGCGTCAGTTATTGACGTCGGGGCGTCGCCTTCTCCCTGAGCGTGCGCTCGAAATTATTTCTGGTGTTCTTTCCGCACTTGATTACGCGCATCGTCACGGAATTGTGCATCGCGATATCAAGCCGGGCAACGTGATGCTGACTCGCAGCGGCGATGTAAAGGTGATGGATTTCGGTATCGCTCGCGCGATTAATGAACTCAATACTTCGGTTACTGCTACCTCAGCTGTGATGGGCACGGCGCAATATCTTTCGCCAGAGCAAGCACGCGGCGAGGTCGTTGACGCCCGCAGCGATCTTTACAGCGCGGGTGTATTGCTCTACGAACTTCTGACAGGTCGTCCACCATTTACTGGTGAGTCCGCTGTGTCTATTGCCTACCAACACGTTTCTGAGATGCCAACTCCGCCATCGCAGATCGATAACGGGGTTTCTCCTGAAATCGATTTGATTGTGCTTGCAGCCTTGGCCAAGCGCACTGATCAGCGCTACCAAACCGCTACTGAATTCCGTTCAGATGTTGAGCGCATGATTCAGGGTGGGCCAATGACTGCAGCCGTTCCGGTGGTGATGGCTGACGATCACACGCAAATGCTTGCGCCAGTTGAAGCTGCAGGTATCGCTGAATACGCGCGTTCACGTCAACCTAAGCGTCGCCGTGGCTTTGGTTTCTGGGCAGTAGCTGGGGCAGTTGTGCTTGGTTTGGTTGCCGCGGTGTTACTCGTTGGTCAGTTTGTCCTGGGCGGCGGTGGAGTCGCTCGCGTTTCTGTACCCAATCTTGAAGGTCTCACGGTTGAAAGTGCTCAAGAACTGTTACTTGCCAACAAGTTAACCCTCGGTGCTCAAAGCGCCGAAGTTTCTGATCGCCCTGAAGGTCGCATCATTGCGCAGCAACCCGCTTCTGGTGAAACTATTGAAGAGGGCCAAGCGGTCAATGTCTCCGTGAGCAGCGGTAAGGAAAAAGCCACAGTGCCACAACTTGTTGGCTTGTCGTCTGTGAATGATGCGCGCACGGCGCTGCTTGATGCCAATTTGCAATTGGGTCCCATTACTGAAGAGGACTCTGATCAACCAGCGGGCTACGTGCTTTCACAGTCGCCACTTGAAGGAACGCAGGTCAATGCGGGTAGCACGGTTGCAATCACGATCGCATCCGGCTCAGTCTCGGTACCGCAGGTTGTTGATAAGCAAGAAGCACAGGCACGCAGTGACATTGTGCAAGCAGGTTTTGATCCTCAGGTGATTTACCAAGACACCGGGGCTGATGTTGCGGGCAAGGTTTTGGCGCAATCACCACAAGCGGGATCAAAACTTGATCGAGGTTCAGTTGTGACAATCACGGTTGGTCGCGCAGTGCCCGTATCTGCACCACCAGTTGCACCGTAACTTTTACTTGAGGAGTGGGGCCACGTCGATCTGTTGTCAGTGATTGACGACAGGGGCCAATCCTTCACTGTTTTTCACTGCGTTGGTGTCGCCACACTCCGCTAACCAGTTCGCCAGCATGCGATGTCCACCTTCGGTCAGTACTGACTCAGGGTGGAATTGCACGCCTTCAATTGCCATCGTTCGGTGACGAAGGCCCATGATGATTCCGGTATCTGTTTGTCCGGTAACGAAAAGTTCGTCAGGCATCGTTGCCGGCTCAACAGCAAGTGAGTGATAGCGAGTAGCCGTAAAAGGATCAGGTAGCCCTGCCATCACGCCGATCTCACCGTGATGAACGGCGGAAACCTTGCCGTGGACAAGCTCTGGTGCGCGATCAACCGTTGCGCCAAATGCGGCTGCAATTGCTTGGTGGCCAAGACACACTCCGAAGATCGGCACCTTGCCACCGCATTCGCGCACGATCGCCATGCAGACTCCTGCGTCTTCTGGGGTACCTGGCCCAGGGGAGAGCAAAATACCGTCGTACTCGAGGGCTTCGGTGGTGGTGACTTCATCATTGCGCTTGACCGTGACCTCGGCACCGAGCTGGGCGAGGTACTGGACGATGTTGAAGACAAAACTGTCGTAGTTGTCCACAACCAAGATTCGGGTCACAAGCGGTATCTTCTCAGGGTTGAGGTGTGCGCACTAGCCCGCCTCGTTGAGTGAAGGGTGTGTGCCATGCCGGTGTCCAAGAAGCGTAAGAAGGACCTCGGCTATCAAGCGCCTCCAACCATGGGTGAGCACAAGATCGCCAGGCTTGGATCCCCTCGCTGGTTGGCACCTTTGATGGTGGCCTGTTTCGTGGTGGGCTTGATTTACATCGTCGTGTACTACATCGCCGGCCCGCAGATCGGTTTCATGAATGCGATGGCTCCCATCCTGAATGTGGGAATCGGATTCGGCTTCATCATCGTGGGCTTTTTCTTGTCCACGAAGTGGCAGTAGCCCTACTTACACGCGTGTAATTCGTCCACACCTGTGGATATCCCTGGGGATAACTGTGTCCTGTGTGACTGGAGGGTTGTGGGTGGCGAGTTAGGTCGCAATTCCCGGCACGAAGGGTGCCAGAAGTTCCTGAATCGCTGATGTACGCATCGCTACGAGGATGAGCAAGACCACCAAGACAGCAATGCAGCCCAAGGTTTGAATCAACACTCGGTTGTTGCGCGGTGCAAATACGAAAATCGCAGCGACCAGTGCGCCGACGGCCATGCCCCCAAGGTGCGCCCGCCAGTCGATGCCTGACCCGATGAAGCCGAAGGCCAAGTTGATGCCGAGCAAAATCAACACCTGAGTAATGTCGAATTTCAATCGACGGCCCGCGACCACAAATGCACCCATCAAGCCAAAGACTGCGCCACTGGCGCCAACCGAAACCGTTCGCAGATCACTAAACCAATATGACGCAACGGAACCACCCAGTGCGGCGAGCAGATACAGCACGATGAAACGCGAGTGGCCGAAAATCCGCTCAAGCGTTTGTCCCATCACAAACAAGATGTACATGTTGAATGCGATGTGTAGTGGTGAGGCATGCATGAACGCGGCACTCATGAGCGTCCAGTAACTTCCCTCCATGGCAATGCCAGCAGGCCACATTCCGTATTGCTTTGACGACTCGTCAATGCCCATGGAGAACTGCAGAAGAAACACGACGATATTGATGCCAATAAGTGCATACGTGACGTAAGGCTTCTCAACAACGGTTGCGCCTACTGGTGTTACAACCTTGGCAACCTTTGTGTTACCAACACATGTGGGGCATTGAAAGCCAACAGATGCGGGGATCATGCACTCAGTGCAAATTGGATTATCGCAACGTGCGCACTTGATGTACGAAACGCGATCGGGATGAGAAGAGCACACAGGCTCCGCCTTGGAACCTGTGTGCTCGTTCATCGAATCAGTAATTAGTCGCGCGTAACGGTGACTGAGTTAATGGTGATTGGCTCAAGTGGACGATCGCCAGGGCCAACCTTGGTGCTACCGATCTTGTCGACAACATCGCGTGATGCTTGATCTGCAACTTCACCGAAAATGGTGTGCTTGAAGTTCAACCATGCAGTTGGTGCCACAGTGATGAAGAACTGTGAACCGTTGGTGTTTGGGCCAGCGTTAGCCATTGCAAACAAGTAAGGGCGATCAAACACAAGCTCTGGATGTGGTTCATCGGCAAAACGGAAGCCTGGGCCGCCGGTGCCGGTGCCAAGTGGGTCGCCACCTTGGATCATGAAGCCATCGATCACACGGTGGAACACAGTGCCGTCATACAACGGTGTGTTGGACTTTTCGCCAGTCTTTGGGTTGGTCCATTCCAGGGTGCCTTCAGCAAGGCCCACGATGGTCTCAACGGTCTTTGGCGCGTGGTCAGGGAACAGGTTGAGCTTGATGTCACCCTGTGAGGTGTGCAAGGTTGCGGTCATAGTCATGGGAGTAATCCTGTCATGACGTGCTGATCCCAAAATCGTCGGATCTGGTAACTGCGGGCGGCTGGTGACTATCCGAAAATCTGAGATATCACAGCAATAAGTGCCAGCAAAACACCAATACCAATCACGATCGGCAGGACGCCGATCTGACGATCATCAGAATTGGGCATGAAATCACTTTCGTTGACTCATAGGAACTTAGATCCCAAATCACGCCTCATTGAAACTCTTCACACCTGTGATGTTCACGAACTACACACTCAATGGCAGGCAAGCGTAGACATGTACCCCGAAGTCCGAATTGGATTCAATAGACCAAGTGCCATCCAGTGATTGCACCCAAGCATCAATCACTTTGGAGCCTGTTCCCGGTTGATAAGAACTAGCAACGAACCCATGCCCATCGTCAACAACATGTACGAGCAATTCATCGCTATTCATTGATATCGAAACTTCCACTCGTCGCGCTCGCCCGTGAATGGCTGAGTTCAAGAGTGCTTGTTCAATCATGCGGTACGCGCCCAACACGACAATGTCTCGCCGCTCTGGAACTGCATCGCCAGGGGCCCACTCTTCTGTGACATTCACGGTTGTCAACATCCATGGCTCATAGGTGACAGCAAGTTCTCTGATTGCGGATGGAAGCCCATGGAATGAAATATCTGGGCTCAAGCGATGAGACGCCTTACGAACTTCAGAACTGCGCACTTCTTCTAGACCATCAACAATCGATGAAATTTCTGCAGAAAGTTGAGTATCGGCGCGTTTGGCCACGAGATTCAACTGCATCGCCAGTGCCACCAAGCTGGCCTGCACATTGTCATGCAGGTAGGCCGATATAGAACTGCGCAGATTCTCTTCATTATTGATCATGACTGTTCGTTGGTCACGGACTTCAGCTAGTGCTCGTTCAGTCCGGGCAATTTGCTGCTTTAAACGCCTGTCGTTCAGTCCGAGCAGCGCAAAAACAATCAATTGCCCTGCCGCAATACGAAACGCCATCGCAAAAATCTGTGACGGAGAATCGAGATAGTTGAAATCCCACCACGGCATTAAATATGCCCTGCCCGCAGTCCCTAGTAACGCAAGCCCAATTACTGCTCCCAGGTAATTCCAGCGGTTGGGTCGCAGTTTGAAAACAGATGTTGCAAGGAAATTCCATGCGAGAGCAGGAAGGACGTACATCATGCCGACGAACAGCGCATTGGGAACCTGCACTAGCCATTGAAGGCCATCGACTTCCGTGCCGCGCTCAACCTTAAAAATTTCTACCGATGAGTAGTTGAAGAGAATCGCTAACAGAATTCCCACAACCCACGGACGGATTTGCCAAGGGCCAAACGCGACTCGAATAGCGTCTGAAAAAAATCTGTGTAATTTAGATTTGGAATTCATCGGCATACAACCGAGTTTCCTTCAGGTACTTCAACACTGCGCTGGTGCGCAAGTCCGTTCCTGCTTTTGGACTTGGGACGAGAACCGCATAAGCCTTTGACAAGTCCTGACGCACGGTGACGGCCGCCAATGACATTGCTTCGGCAATTGCTGGGGCATCGAGACCACTCGCAGCCAGAGCCATCACCTCGCGTTGTCGGACAGATAAACGATCGATCGGACTAGGTTCCATTGCCGCGCGCGCCAGTTGCATCTTTGGGTCAACAACATTGAGTCCACGTGCTGTTGCTCGAAGCACATCTACCAAATAGTCGACCTCGAGATCCGCGCGCTTTTCAATACATGACCATCCCCACTGAAATTCCTCTGGCAACTGCGCTAGAAAATCCGGAACCATGTGTTGCGTGAAAATGACAATGCCCGCATTGGGATTCTTCGATCGAATTGCGATCCCAAGCTCAGTTCCATTTAGGGAATCTGGGCCTAGCGCTAAATCTAACAACGCTACGTCAATTTTCAACAATGCCGGATCGTCGAGAGCTTCAACCGAAGATGCATGCGATGAGACCAACTCGATCTGATCACTCGCTTCAAGATTGCGCGAAATGATTCCACGCAGTGTTGGATCATTTTCCACATACATCACGCGCGTTTGTCGAGCCATAGTATTGAACCCTAGTCGCTTCTTAATGATTACTTCTTCGCGACCGAAGGCGCCTTGAAACTGGCATTCACCACGCTGAGTGGCAATCTGCTGACCTGCGAGTTAGCGCCACTTTCGCCTCCGAATCCAAGCGATGTTTTCAAAGTCAACGTGTATGTACCGCTCACGCCACGCTCCTTGAGAAAGCCAATCAATACTTTTGCGCGACGCATGGCCAACCGGTAGTTGGCATCCATCGATTTCAAACCACCTGAAGCACCTGTAATGGAGAGCTGAACATTGGTGGCATTTCTTGGGATAGATCGCGCTATGGATAGCAGGCGAACTCGACCATAGCTGGTGAGAGTCGATTTTCCGGATGTAAAGAACTTCGTCTTCTTCGCTGACCGTGGTGCAAGTACTAACGGGGCTCCAGTAATTGAGATAGCCATATTCACTGAGCGCACCTGAGCCTTCAAGTTAACGCCGTTGATCTGCAATACATATTCGCCTGGTTCTGCGTCATTTGGAATATTGACGGTGATGTCGAATGAACCAATCTTGGTTACGTCCACTTCACCCAGATATGAAATTGTTTGAGACACTCGATAACTCATTCGAGCTGCCATCGAACTCGGCACTAGGAACGCTTTAACTGTGGAGCTTGGCATGTTCCCGTCGCCCTCAATTTTGATCCAGCCACCTGGTCCAGCCGACAAACTTGGGTTTGCTGGGTTTTGCGAAGGAGTACTCGATGACGTGCTTGTCGAACTATCGGAAGTCCTGGGTAGGAAGGACATGTTGAAGTCTAGACCAGAAACACGCCATGGTGCGCTCGTAGATGTTGGAGCGGAAATATTCATGCTGACGGGCACACCTCCAACGAGCAGTACACCCTTGGCGTTGCTTGGAATCACGGGTGGTGTGATCGGTGTGATCGAAGGTAGATCAGTAGGCAACGCGATTGGTTGCGTTGTACTTGTGACCGGAGTCGTACCTCCACCAGTGCCTGATGGGCTCACCAGTGGGTAGGTCACCGACGCGTATGAGCTGGTGTCTGTTGCATTCACTGCTGCGACGCGTGCTTCATACACGGTGCCACTTGCAAGGCCTGTCAATCCAGTAATGGTCGCACTTGTTGCCGTGCTCGCGCTATGACTCCATGTTGTCCAAGCACTAGCACCACTGACGCGGTACTGAATCAAGTAGTCGCTGATTGCCGATGCACCACTGGACAATGGGGCGAGCCAATTCAGGATCAAACTTGTGCTTGGTGCTGTTGCAACCAGCGATCGTGGAGCAGAGATCGGGCCAAAAGGCGTGCTGGCAACTGGCGTGGCGTAACTTCCTTGGCCTGCACTATTTGCTGCGGCAATCCTGAAGTTATATGCCGTGTCATTTGCTAGACCAGTCACCACAAGTGAAGTGCTCGTGTTGAGTCCATCAGCGATAGTGGTCCAGGTAAAGGCACTCGCAGTTTTCAGTTCAATCACATAGTCAGTGATCGGCGAACCACCATTACTTGAAGGAGCTGTCCAACTCAAAGACACTTGACCACTTGTTGGTGTTGCAGTGATCGAGGTTGGCACACCAGGCGTAGTACGCGGAGTTCCACTGACCGCACTTGAATACCCACTTGTGCCCACAACGTTTGTCGTGGCAACACGGAAGTCGTACGAAGTCGCATTGAGCAAACCGGTGACCGTTGCACCCGTCGTACCAATAACCGGATCAGTAAACGTCGTCCAACTCGCATCAGCTGACGCCTTAAATTGAATCGCGTAGTCAGTGATCGCCGAACCACCATCAATTGGCGCAGTCCACGTCAATGCAATCTGGCGGTTACCAGGGGCAGCAGCGAGATCGGTCACCACACTTGGACTTGTGCGTGGAGTCGAGGTCACAACGGAGGTGTAACTACTCACCACGGTGGTCGTCAAAATCGTGGCGACGCGGAAGTTGTAAGCCGTACCGTTGGTCAAACCACTGACAGTTCCGCCAGTGGCAGTGCCTATTGCATCTGTGAATGTCACCCACGTCGAATCGCCTGACACTCGGTATTGCATTTCGTAGTCAGCGATCGTTCCACCTGGACTTGCGGGTGCATTCCAAGCTAATGCAACCTGTCCCGCTGAAGGTGTTGCTGTCAGGTTCACGGTACTCGTCGCGGAACTACTGCCCACGAGATTCACTGTGATGACCTGGAAGTCGTAGTTCGCCCCAGTTGTGAGCCCAGTTACCGTTGCTCCCGTTGCGGTGCGAACACCGTCGTTGAACACTGTCCAGTCCGCATCAGTACTGAGTTTGTATGCAACCAAGTAATCAGTCACAGCAGAGCCGCCATCTGAAGCGGGTGCGGTCCAGGTCAATGTTCCATTAGTACTTGAACGAGAAGCACTCAAGCTTGTTGGCGCTCCCGGAATAGTTGCGGGAGTACTTGTGCTTGTCGAGGTGTACGTGCCAGTTCCAATTGCGTTCACCGCGGCAACTCGGAAGGAATACAAGGTGCCGTTAGTTAAGCCCGTAACGATGACTGATGTATTCGTACTGACGCCGTCAATGAATGGAATCCATGACGAACCTGACTTGTATTGAATGCTGTAGTCAGTGATCGTCGAGTGACCATCATCAACTGGCGCGATCCAGGCCATGGAAACCTGAGTGTTACCCGGAGTCAACACCACACTTGTTGGAACACCTGGAACTGTAGGTGTGTAGTACGGCGGCAACACCGTGAATGAGCCCGGCGTTGTTGCCGGCAAGATCACTGGAGACGCCGTTGCATCGCCTGCTTGATAAGCAACGAGATTACACACACCTTGTGTAACAAGAGTGACCGTACGAACACTGACCGTGCACACGGCGCTTGTCGAAGAGGTATAGGTCAGTGGCAGGCCCCCACCAGTTGTTGCTGCAAGGAGAATTGGGCCTTGATTTATAGGCGTATCAAGCAAGGTACTGATGGAAAGTAGCTGCGCAGTCACTGAGATGGATGCAGTAGCACCGCGACCAATCGCATTCACCGCTGCTGCACGAATGTCGTACGTAGTTCCCGCGGTCAAGCCGGTCAGTGAGGAGCTATACGTGCCATCACCATTGTCGACAACTGAAGCATCAGTCCATGAAGAACCGCCATCGAGCGAAATCTGGTAACCAGTGATGGGAGTTCCACCATCAGAGGCTGGAGCTTGGAATCTCACGGTTGCTGACGTATTCAGGCCAGTTCCGCTCATTCCTCGTGGAGCGGTGGGAACTGTTTGGGTGACTATCGCAGCCGAAGATCCGATCGTGAACGAGCGCGTGGCCATAAAGGTTTCAGAAACACCTACGGTCTCCGTGAGGTATCCCGTGACGAGTGCCGCCAGCGGTGGCGACGGCGCCGTCGCAGTGGTGTTCACACATAATTCAGGACCCTTGCCCTTGTAATCCAGGGCAATCACGGCCGTGGTGATTGAGCCGGTAATTCCCGAGAAGGCAAAGCTGAACGTTGGCCGTGAACCAGAAAGCGCAACATCGAGCCCTGTCATATCAAGCGTGCCAAGTGGTGTTGCTCCTGGAGTAATGGTGAATGGCTTGTTGGACCAACCTGTGACCACAGCACCGGTCGCATCACGCACGGTGAGACGAACGGTTGACGCCGTGCCACCTCCGGCCAACGAGACCAAACGAAGTTCATTCCATTGAGTGATTCCTACATTCGTGGAACAGACATACCGTGGAGCGAACTGCGAAGGTTGCAACGTGATTACCGGATTCGAAGTGCAGCCGTTATTACCAGTCAGCGCATCAAAGTTACTGATTCGTCCAGCATCGCTATTCACCCAAAGACAGGATTCATTTTCCGGATCTACGCGAATGGAATAGAGCAAGTTATATCCCGAAAAATCCTTGGGAAAGGCTCCGGAACAGGCGGCATTAGTCGCGTAATCAAAGCAGCGAACCGTCAATGGTTCTGCCGCCCACATGTACCGAGTTCCCGAGAGAGTTCCGACAACCGCATGCATCGCCCAGTTGCTGTAACCCAACGTGAACGGAGTGGTCCAGCCAGCTTGTACGACACCGCTGAGGTTCACACACCCGTTTTCGTAACAGACACCATCAAGTGAACCGCTGCTTGTTGTGTGCGGTGCTAGTGGAGTT
This sequence comes from Candidatus Nanopelagicales bacterium, assembly GCA_028687755.1. NCBI lineage: Bacteria > Bacillati > Actinomycetota > Actinomycetes > Candidatus Nanopelagicales > Candidatus Nanopelagicales bacterium. The sequence goes on along the minus strand of JAQTZL010000015.1, from coordinate 3,465 downwards.
TTGGTGCCAGAGTTAATGGTTGCCGGCCACGAACCAGAACACTGAGCCATGGTTGCAGCTATGTAGCAGTACACCCGAGTCGAAGTTTTCACGACGATTTTGTCGCCAACCTTTAATGGGCGAACGTTGGCTGTTGACTCCTGAGCGTAGCCAGCTCCATCAATGTTGATTGGTGTTCCGACACACTGAGCATTAGTGACTGCATCGAAACACACCAACTGTCCATTCGTGCCATCAGTTGCTACCCCGAAAATACGCCGGCCAACAGACTCAGCTTCGGTTAAATAGTTGTAGTTGCTGCTGGAGATCGTTGTGGACAAGGTGATAAAGCCACAACTTGTTGGTGCTACTCCTGCAACAGTGATGTCAATGCACAGCACGCCAGGTCGGTTGGTGCTCGTACTTGATGTGAAGGCGTATAACTTGCCTGTAGTTGAGTCAACCCAACCACCTGAACGCATACTGGCTCGATATCCGTTGAAGGTCTTTGTGTACCCAGCGCAACGGGCACCAGTCGTTTTCAAATGGCAGTCCAACACGATTGCGTCAGAATGATGGAAAATATTGAAGACATAGTTGTCCGAGAAGAAGACATCCCAACCGTCGCCACCTGTGCTCGCCGTGAATGTGCTTGACGGTACGGAGGCCGAAGTTTCAGTTGAGTAGATCTGTGAGTTTCCGTCAATGAGACCAGCTGAAACTGTTGCCGTGGCTTTCACTTGCTTCACGCCTGATGCAGGGGATGGCTCACTGCTCACCCAGTTGGTTCCGTCGGTGCTGTATTGCACGGCCCAACCTTCAGGAGCGACCGCGCTCCCTGATTGATACACCGTTCCTGTATGCAGCACGGTTCTCAAGGTTCGAGATCCTGTTCCTGGGCTGAGCAAGCCTGAGGTTCCTAGTCCAATGGTTGAACCCACACCGATGGTGGATCCATCAGCGACGAGATTGCCACCGACGGTGACCGCAACGTCAACACCCGGTGTTCCAGCAGATGCAATTTGAGCGAAGTTCAAGATGCCAGGACCACATGTTTTTGTTGGGTCTGGATCACATGTTGTAGCAGAGAAAGCGCGAACCGCATTGCGGCCAGTAATTGTCCGCGTTATTTCACTAGGCGTTGCGGTTGGATTAAGCGCCTTGAGATAGGCGACTGCTGACGAAACATGTGCCGCCGCGACAGAGGTTCCTTCTTGTGCTCCATACCCTGGGCCTGCAGGAGCTGCTGCTCCCAGGTTCACCGTTGAGGTCACACCACCGGCACTTGTTCCTGATCCACCAGGAGCTGAAATATCAATGCCTGAACCGAAGTTTGAGTATTGCGCGCGTTGACCTTCGCGTTCCGTCGCGCCAACTGCAATGACGTGATTGCAGTTCGCAGGTGCGTAGTTGGCGACATCGTCGTTCGCATTGCCGGCAGCTGCAACCAACACAGATCCACGTGCGTATGCACCATCAATTGCGCTTTGTAAAGCAACCGAACAAGTTGAGTTGACGGCGAACGACATATTGATGACATTTGCCGGAGTCTGGTTATCAGGGACACCGTCAACATGGCCACCGGACGCCCAAGTGATCGATGCCGCAATATCTGACATCAATCCGCCGCGCCATGACAGCGCGCGGATTGGCTGAATCTTCGCGCCAGGAACAACACCAACAACACCTTGTGCGTTATTTGCAGCGGCTGCGATCACACCAGCGATATGCGTGCCGTGCCACGTTGAATAGCGGCTTGGCGAAACGCTGCGCCAATCACCTGGATCTGCGGGATTCGCATCCCAACCCAACGGTCCGTATGAAGAGGGATCTGCTGAGTCTGCATCGAAAGGTTCGTCATTGCCACCTGGCATGCGTTGGGCAGCAAGTGTTTCTGGGTTCGAGACAAAGTCATAACCAGGAACTAACGATCCATCTAAATCAGGATGCGAAGTAATGCCAGTATCAATGACTGCAACAACTGTGCCAGTTCCCGCAGTTGGGGTGTAGGCACGCGACATCGTCGTGTTGTTGTTTCCAAGGCCTACGCCGTAGGTATCCCAGAGATTCCACTGATTCGTTGCGTACTGCTCATCATTTGGTGCTGGGGTTACCGATGAGGTGTAGACAAATTGATCTGGTTCAGCCCATGCGACCTTTGGATCACCCTGGAGTTCAGCCGCAATGACTTTCGCTTCTGGCAATGAAACAGCTTCCGTGAAATCAACAGTGTGCACACCTTCACTGATCTTGGAGTCAACAGAGAGCCCAACCTGAGTGACGCGTTCTTCACCGGGAACATCACCTTGATGATCGGCTATCGCGATTTGCGGAGCAAAGCCCACAATCAACCCGGCAACTTCACCTTCGGTTCCTGTTGTTGGCGTTGCTTTCACAATTGCAGCTGGAGCGCTGGTGCCCAATTCAGTTGCGGAATACAACTGGAATGAGTACTCCACACCATTCTTCAGACCTGAAATCACCATTGATGAAATCGGTGCCGTGATATTCAGGATGCGATCGTCCGGTGTGACGTTGACGTAATACGACAATGGGACTGGATTCGTTGGTTCATCCCATGTCAAGGTCACAGAGTTGTTGCCAGCCTCTGCTTTCACGTTTGTCGCCGTTGCTGGGCACATTCCAGTTACGCGAGTTTTGGTTGTCGTGGGTGAAGCAGTTGGAGATGCCGTTGGTGACGTGGTTGGTGCGGCAGTTGCCGAACTCGTTGAATTAGGAGTTGCGCTCGCCGATGTGGATGGCGTTGTCGTTGCTGAAGAACTTGAAGAAGACGATGGACTTGTGCTTGCTGATGCACTACTTGTTGGCGCCGGGATTGACGGCGTTGTTGATGCCGATGTTGGACTTGCACTCGCTGATTCGCGTGACGCGCTCGAAGTCGGTGTTGGATCAATCGTTCCCGTACGTGATGTCACTGATGATGACGTAGTGGGAGTAGGTGATGCACTTGCGCTGCTCGTTGGTGATGAAGGAGAGGCCGAACTTGAAGCAGTTGGGCTCGCAGTGAACGTTGCAGTCGCTGTTGGTGTTGCAGAAGATGGTGGCGACGAGGTCGCTGAAGAAGAACTACTGACCGATGCTGAAGGGGAGGCGTTTGATGAAATTGGGGTAGCACTGGCAGAACTTGTCGGGGTAGCACTTCCTGAAGCTGAAGGAGTGACTATCGGCCGAGCAGTAGCCGGATCGCACTTGTCCGGAATACTCGTCACTGTGGTGATGACGCCACCGACCTCAGGTGATGCCATCACTGGGACAGTCGCAATGATCGACAACACCACTGCACTGACCGTTGTCAGCGCAATAAGTGCAGTGCGATTGGCGCGAACAACAGGGGAAATCAAAGCCTTCATTGGCCCAAAATAAATTTATTCCGTGGTTGTCCCCCAATACAGATACATCTGTGATGGATTCCCATTACACCTGTGAAAACAAAAAACCCGGCTTTCGCCGGGTTTTATTTGTGGA
>JAQTZL010000014.1 GCA_028687755.1 Candidatus Nanopelagicales bacterium | reverse complement strand
GGTAGCCACCACAGCTGCGTCTGTTTTCCGAACAGAAAGATTGTCGCTCACGAACGAATGACCGAGACTACCATCGGCATAAACGGGAAGTCTGTAGCATGTAGTACCGGATGACCCCGCGCCAAGGATGTAAAGAGACTGACTGGTCAGGTAGAACTGCTCTGTGAAAAACAGCGCAGGTAAGCCCGACGGAACAGTTGACCACCCACCGAGGTTGCCGCTGACATCATGACCCGCACGTAACATGTTGCGTGATCGAGCTCCACCTTGTGCCCAGTGGTTGATGACGTAAACAAATCCGGGTGTCACCACAAACATACCGCCGGAATGATATTCGTCTGGCATGTTGTCATACTCTTCCCATGCTCCCAGATTGTCATCAGCGCTGAACTCCGCCATGTAAACCTTGCGTCCAACGACAGCGTAGATCTTGTTACCCAGTTTGAAGAAAACGTTGTTGCGGGTACCGGTCAAGCTAAAGGGAAGATTGCTCAGAGCGGAGAAGTTACTGATAGTACCATCGCCGTTTATGGTTGCTGAGACATAACCCGAAGATTCGGGTGCGGTAACAGCACCAAAAATGAACACTTTATTCTTCGCCAGAATGACGGAAGCGGTGGTGTGGTAGAAGGGATTCGAGGAGGTGTTGTAGTTGTTACCAGTGGCTGTCCAACTGCCGATGTCACCAGACCCATCGATGGTCGCGGTGTAGATCGCTGTGTTCAAGCCGACACCTGTGTGCCCGGCTGTCAGGTAGACACGATTTTTGGTCACAAAACAGCTAGGATTGTTCAACGCTAACGGAACTGGGTTACTCGACTGCCAGCCGGAGATGTTGGTCGATTGGGTGGGGTTAAGACCGCCGCCCTGTAGTACCCAGGGTCGACCATAGCCAGCCACTGCCGTGTTTCGGGCCTGAGCGCCGACCTTGGCATACAAGGCTGGAAAATCGGCGATGTTGACCTGTCCGCCGTTAGCCCGAAGCAGTCCTTCTTCATCAGAAGCTTGTGGGTTATAGATAGCGACAATGTCACCCACTGACAACCCATTGGATCCACCTGTTGCTGCGATGGCTTCAGCATAGCCTTTACTGGCGGCGTGAGTATCCTGAACAGGGTCACCGATCAATGTGACGTTGTCGGCAAATGCGCCACCTTGATCGGACATCACGTCAGTGATACCCAGTCCAGCGAGGTCTGTCGGCTGACCGCTACTCACCAGACTGTAGTCCAAGTTAGGGAAATCTTCAGCGATCAGGTCAGTGCCGCTTATGACCTGACCTCGGCTGTTAACTGTCACAGAACTCATCCATCCAGGGGTCACACCTGTGGGCTGATACATGGTCAGGTTTGTACCTGGCAGACTGTAAAAGTGACCACCGATAGCAGGAAGATTTGACACCGCCAAAGCTTGATCAGACAACCTGGAGACATTCAGATTCTGTACAGCTGAGTCTACATAGGACTTAGAAGCTGCCTCGTTCTCCAGCAAAGGAAGACGAGACAGCCGAATGGGTGTGGTGATGGTCGCACCAGGAATATAGATGACGCCGTCACTGGCGGACGCGTGTGGTTTACCGTAGAACAGCTGCATGGAGCACTCCTGATGTAAAAAAGGGATTCACAAAATACCCTCCCTCTGTACCCGGGAAGACCGGGTACAGAGGGGGTATCTTTAAGCGTACTTGATGTAGTACTGCATGCCGTCTACCCGGACATCGTCCAGGTTAGGGAGGTTATACTCCGTCGCCGTTCCAGCCGCGTTGATCTGCTGAGTACTAAAGTTGGTGTAGTCATTCAGTCCACCACGGAACGCCGTTGCGTAGATGGCCGTAGGGTACCCTGCGATTCCGCGACCGCCAAGATAAACCAGCAGGTCTTTAATGACAAACGCTTGGTGCCCGGCCATTTCGCTCGACGTAGAGTAACCGTCGATAGCCCATGTCCCGATTGTCCCGTCTTCCAAAATAGGAGCGCTTACAGTGGCTGAACTGTAGGTGGTGCCATTTGTACCACCAATAAAGTAAACACGATTCTTCACCACGACCACCTGAGCTTTACCCATAGCCACAGGAAGTGTCTGAGCCTCAGTGACCCAGGCGCCCAGTGTGCCGTCCAGATTGATCGGAGCACTGAAGATCTTGTTGGTACCGGCGCCGTCGCCGAGCAATCCACCGAAGAGATACACCCGATTCCCGATGATAGCGTAGTCACTGTGGCGAACAGCTTCCGGTGTCGCGCCACCCAAAGAGGACGACCACGAACCAGTCATCAGTCCACCGCCGGCTAAATCGATCACGTAGGATGTACCAAACCCGATCACATGCAGCTTCTTGCCGATTACAAAAGCGCAGTGTCCGGTCTCCGCCGTAGGAAGTGAAGATGCCACTGTAGACCATGACCCGAACGTATTGTTGGTACCCCAGGAGGTTCGCCAGATTACATTCGACGCAACACCACCCACGGTTTCTCCACCGATGTAGTAAATGTACCCACCAACAGAAAGTACTTGTCCGTAGGCCCGTGACGCAGGAAGAGCGCCCGTGCTTACTCCTACCTGAATACCAAAGCTACCGTCTTCTCGAATAGACATGGAACTACACGTCGTGTAGTATGTCGTGTTCAGTTTACCACCAAACCTGATGACAGCATTGTTACGAATCAGCGCCCGCTGTCCTTCAGCCGAACTGATCGTTGAGTTAGGGATAGCGTAGAACGGAGCGGCTATCTCCGTTTGTTCAGAATTGAAACTGTACTGTTGTTTCCACGGTTGTCCGTGACCTTGGGTCGCCGCGTTTCTATACGCGTGCCCGATAACGTCGTACAGTGGTCGAAAGATCCCTCCGTATCCGTCGATAGGGAGAACGCCGCCATTGCACTGAATAAACTTGGCACTGTCCCACGTGTCGGTCAAAACGATCGAACCAATAGGCAAACCTTCTACAGCTGGCCCACCGGACAGTGTCGTGTCAACATAGCCCTTTGTGGCAACTTCGTCGGGTGTAACGGGATCCGCGGCAACTGTGATCGGACCACCCAGAGTTCCGCCAGAGGTCAGGAGCCCATCGGTGACACCAAAACCAGCCGCAGTGGTAGGTTTCTCACTGACATCGCTCCAGCCGGCTGAAGGAATATCGCTAGCCTCAAGGAACAATCCTTGGCTGACGCGACCATAGTCGTCCAGAACAAACTTGGTATACCACCCAGGGGTCACACCGTTTGTCGGTAAATTGTAGTACTGTGCGTAACCATCATCGTGCTCAAACGTTACGGCACCCGTGTAAAACGGGGCGTTTCCAGCCGGCACATAATCAGTGACCAGGGCACTAGCCGACAGGTTCAGAGCCTTTGTGTCAACATAGCTCTTGGTGACCGCCGAAAGACCTGCGTTGCCTTCCGCTGACAGAAAGATCCTGTCGCGAATAAACCCTTGAGCGTCGATCATCAAACCGCCGTAGGCGAGATCGTTGTCATAGATAGTGAGTTTCATAGTTTTACCTCAGTTAGATATGTGGGTCGATGTTACTCAGCTCTTGATCCAGGCGTGAACGCCGCGCTCTTCGATCTCAGACAGATCAGGCAACCCAAAGCTGTTTGATGGGGTCAAGTTACCAAGATAACTTGTGTAAGGGGGGTAGTAATCGCTTCCCCCCGGAATCTGTGTCCTGTAGATAGCAGGGCTGATGGTTCCGTTGCTGATCTCTCCGCCGATACGCACCAGCAAGTTTTTCACAGAGATCATCTGCGAATCAGCCACCCCTTCGCCAAAGTACGGCAGGTCGGTACGCCATGCTCCGGTATCCATAAGACCAGTGTTGCGATCGATGGATGTGCTGATAATGTCGGTGACAACGGCGTTACTCTGCACCATGCCAGAGAACAAGTAAACACGGTCAGCTGTGACATGCATAGTGCACCGATGTCGATATGCGGGCGATCCAGAAACAGTCCACGAGTGGGTAGTCCAGGCGCTAAGTCTCCCGTCCTGTTGAATGTCAGCCGACAAGATGCCGCTCCATGGACCAGTGGTGTTGGTGACGCCACCGATCATATAGACTTTCCGATCCGTTACAACCAAAGAAGCTTCAGACAGTGCCACAGGCATAGCTGACTCTGCTCTCCATTCGCCGCTTGGAAATTCTGAACCAGGCGAACCTGTGATCGCGATAGAGTAAACTGTGCTCTGCACGGTGTTTGTCGCATCTCGCCCGCCAAAGTAAAAAAGACGATCACGAATGATCGCAACAGATCCAGACTTTCTTGGACCAGGAAGTACAGCCGCCCAATTAAGCCAAGAGGTAATCAGTCCTGTTGCGCCGACTGTCGCGTACGCAATACTGTCCGTTACTGTGCCACCGGACAAAGCTCCGCCCAACAACAACACGTTATTGTTCAGAACAACAGCCCTGGCGCTTTGACGTGGGGCGGGTAGCGAAACGCCGGCGGTCCAGCCATTGGTCAATTGTCCAAACGCGGTAAGGTCGGCCACCAGCGTTGATCCAATAGTTGTACCAGCGCTGTTTTTTCCGCCCAAAATGTAGGCTTTGTTGTTCACCACCACACACTGGTGATCAGAAACAGCGGACGACATGGAGGTCCCGGTTCCCCAGTTCGTGTTAACCTGATGATTCAGTTTGTTGAAATGGTACTGCTGCTCCCAGGGGCGACCTGCGCCGGGGATAGTGCGGTAGTCGTACTTGTTTCCAAACCGTGTGTACAGGTCGGGGTAGGTAGATTTTAGGACATTGCCACCGTTGGCTCGGATGTAACCGGCGGGCGCAACGTCAGACGCAGTCAATCGAATATCCCCTGTGACGTACAAAGGGCCGGAAGAGCCACCTGAGGCAGCCGCTGCTGCGTCAACATAGGCCTTTGTCACGGTCTGAAGATCAGAAGAATACGTGATCGCTGTGGGATCCGCCACGTCCAGCGTGATATTCCCTGTAACTGTTCCCCCATTCAGTCCGAGCAGATCGGTGATACCGTAACCGCCACGAGTGTTCGGGAGACCAGACAGCTTGGTCCAAGACTGACCCGGTATATTGGCAGCTGTCAGAGAAGACGTATCCGTGACATAGCCGTAGGGACCGACATAGGCCCTAGATGTGACGGTAAGACCCGCCGGTAAGCTGGAACCCACGCTTATGTTGATAGCGCTCCCTGCTCCGACTTTGGTGATTTTGCCACCAAAGGGACCCAAACGCTGGGTGTGCAAAATACCCGTGGTAAAGTTGTTCACATCCAGAACGCTGGCCTTGTTCTGAACATACTGCATCTGCACGACTTCGTCGGCTTCGGTCGCAGGACGCATCATGTACACAGGTGCCTGTGCAACGTAAGACCCGACAGAAATAGCACCTTCGCCATCCATCAGGGAACTGTTAAAGACTCGAACTCGCATTTTACACCTCTCGTAAAGGACTGAAATTTCACAGAATACCCGAGCCTGGACAGGGGTGGACCCGAGGTCCACCCCTGTCTCAAGCCCTTATTTACCCAGGGTAGTGACCAGTTTTGCCAGGTCAATCACAGCTTCCAAGAAAGGCAAACCTTCCTTCAGCATCACGCAAAGTTCACCAGCTTCGTAGATGTCATCCACAAGCTGAAGAGCTTCCCGCGAGTTGTTACCCCCAGTCTCGATGAGACTGTAGGCGAACTCGCCTTTATCGTTGACACGATCTACAGCAGCACGGTGTTCCCGCAGAAAGCCCAGTACGCTGCTGGTGACCGCGCTAACGGACACAGGGTCGATATCTGCCAACCCGTTCTTGAACTGGCGAACCTTAGACAACTCGACATGAGCCATCAGTACCTGAATCACAGCTTTGTTGAGCTTGTTCGCAAATGGCTCGTACATCAACTCTTTGTCATCGATGATGTGTGCCAGTTCACGCAGACTGGTAGATGTCCAGGCGTCGTAAGTTTTGTTGCGGTAGATAATGGGTACCGAGAATCCCGTACCCCCCAGAGGGTCAAGAATCGCGTTCAGTTGTCCGTAGCACTGATCGTAGAGTGGCTCCAGCTCCTTAAAGGCATCGGAGATTCGATACAGCATAGCCATGATGTCAGACGCAATCACAGAGGCTTGTGTCAAGTCAGTGGGACTGTAAGAGGTCAGAGCGGCATAAGCCCTTGTCTTGTTAGCCACACTGGGAGACTGAGACATCTTGGCCGCCAGGGTCGCGGTGATCATCGCCGGCATGATTGAGACAGCTTCCGTGGCCACTGCGCCGCTGACAGTCTCTAAACCAGCCAAAGCCTCAGCCGCTTCCAGCCGATCGACGGCTGTAATCATCCAGGCCTTCTGTGCCGGCGCCAATTCAAACACCAAACTCTCTGTGCCCACGATTGCTTCTGGCGTGTTGCCGCCTTCTACAGGCTGTTGGTGTTGGTCGATCACATTGTCAAGTGCCATGTCAGCCCCTTGCCACCACAGGGCGCTCTGTCGAAGGATCAGCCACCCAGTCGGTCAGCAGCACACTTCGGAAGGTGGTCAAGATGTAGTTGGCGTTGCCAGCGTTGTCACCTATCTGACACAGACGACCAGCGTCCACATAGCGGGTGATCTGGCTCATCTCGTCGATGACAGTCTCACGGTTACCGCTGAAGATCATGGCTTCGGGCTGCCAGGCCACAGCTGCGCGCCACGACACAAACTCCACCACAGTGGCTTTCAAACCAGCTGTGTCTTCATGAGTGAAGTGGATGTACTGGTTCAGAGAGTCGTACAGGACACTTTCGATGGCTGCACTGTACTTCTGCACGTACAGCGTCAGATTCACCTCACTGGCAGGTGGCAGAGCGATACGCTCAGAGATAGCCTTTGCCAGCAAGGTCAACTCATAAGGCTTCAGCCGACGATGGTTGAACGAGAGAAGGCGACTTTGCAGGTCTTGGGTCAAAGCAGGTTTGGACATGGGTTTTCCTTTTCAAAGAACTTTCAATTGGGCTGACTTCACAAACAGCTCGTTGTTCAAGCTGTTTTCCAGGGACTTCTGAAGATCAGAATAGTACCTGGCTTCTCTGGCATCTGGAAGCACCAGATCCGCTATCTCATAGGGCAGACCATTCACATCCATGTGGTCTTCCAGGATACCGCTGATAAAGTCGTACTGGTCCAGCAGCTCTTGCAGTACCTCTTTCGGCAGATGCAAACGTTTCAGCGCGTTGACCACGGTATGCTTCACACGACGAAACCTGTCCATCGGGAAGTCATATGTCATGTCCACAGTGTCACTGTTGTGTAACAGAAAGATCACTGCCCAGAAGACCAAAGCTCCCCATACAGGGAACACCATGAACGAAGCAGCAAAGACCATGATGTCCACGCTGATCAGCACAGCGTACAACACCTTGCTGTTCGGAGCTATCGCTCCGCTGAACGCCATCATCTTTGCCAGAGCACTGACCAGCTCCTTGCCCAACCCAAACCTGGTGGCAAAGGTATCAGACATGTTCTCATAGTTGGTCTGGTTGTATTTCCCGTTGGCTATCTGGGACTTGATCTCTCCCAGATACGCCTTAGCCAGCTGACCACAGAAGTCATACCTGTGTTTGTCGTCTGTCAGCAAAGACTCGTTGAACTCAGCTTTCGTGAACTTGTTCTTGAACAGGTACACTGCTTTCTCGTAGTCCTTGTTGTTCAGTTCAGACAGCACGTCGTAGATAGACCTGTTGGTGGTCTCCACGCGGTTGTGTTCTTCCAAGCCATCGAAAGCGTGACCCAGCTCATGGCAGATCACAGCCGCTGTCTCTTCAGGTGTCAACCCAAAGTCTTTCAGCAGCACAAAGTCGATGATCAAGTAGTGACCCACCTCAGCCAGGTACCCCCCTACCCTGGCCAACCGTGTGTCCACATAACCTTTACGGCCATCCAGCTTCTTCAGCTGAGCTTTGCGGTGCTTCTCGATCTGGCTGTACTCTTCCATCGCTTTATGCGAAAAAGAAAAGATCGAGGAGAACTTGCCAGCTTTGAACTGGTTCATGTCCTTGGCGTGTCTGAAGTAATCACCGAAGAACGGGATCACCGCAGCCGGTGTCAGCACGTGAAGCTCTTTCATGAACTTCACGTTCAGTCCAAGGCGTCCGTGGATCAGCTTCTCCATCTGACTCGGGTACGCACTTGTCCCGATCAAGTTTCGAGTGTTCTTGAACTTCTTTCTGTCGATCTCTTTGTAAATAGAAGACACCAGCTCGATCAGCTGCCCCGGAAAGGCGTCCTTGAGCTGGTAGTCTATGGTTTCTAAGGCAAAAGCCATGGATGTTCCTTAGACAAGTTGATTGGTCAGAAAATGCCTCAGACGGTCATCAGGAAGTCTTCCAACTCTGCGCTGTCCAAAGTTGGCAAGTCGTACATCACAGAGTGATACTCCAGTACACCCATGCCACCCAGACACACTGTCAGATTCTGTTCCCTGAACACATCCTCAGCGATACCAGCGATGCTGATAACTTCGTTGACACAGGTGGCTTTGCTGACGTTGCCCACCAAAGTGGCTGTAGGGTACGCTGCTGTGGCGTCCACATCGTACACCGTACCTCTGAAGTTTGACACAACCTCAGGGAAGTCGTGGAAGATTTTCAGTCCTTCATTCAACAGCAGATTCTGCTGAAGCATCTGGATCCAGCCGGCCAGACCAAGACCGGTGTACTTGTTCTGGTCTTCGTGACCATTCTCGTCTGGTCCATCGTCTTCATCATCGTCATCGGCATCGATTACAGACTCCAGCAACTCATCCGGTACACAGTCGGCCAGCTCCTTGTCCTCTGAGACATTGCCAGCTGTACCCACCACCACACCTCTCTCTAACCCAAACAGAAACAACGCATCCACGATCTTACGCGGATTGCTGTTGAATTTGGCAAAGTCCGTGATACCGGCGCCAGCTGGTAAACTGTTACAAAGGTCTTTGGTCTTCTCCTCGATCTCCAGCATACCCAGACAGTCGAAGATGTTGTACACCATGTACTCGATCGGGTAGTTCTTCTGCATGAACCTGTGCCACGCCTCTTTTTCATAGGCGTCAGCTTCTGTAAAGGTCAGCTTTCTCTTCTTCAGCACCCTCTGAAGAATAGCGTCCAACGAGTAACTGGGTTCCTCAGGTTTGGCAATGCGCAGTTGTCGGTACACGCACATCGCATCGATCGCGTAGAACGTGCTTGTGGATGTCAGGTAATGCCATTGGAGAGAAGGGTTAATGGGCTTGGACTTGCCAGACGCAGTCTCTTTTCGAGTGATACCTTCTTTGTATCGACAGTATCTGTAGGCTCTGGGGACGTTCTGATCGCAGATGATGTTCTTGGGATCCACATTGTGAACCTTCAGTCTGTCCATGATCCGCTTCATATCGAAGTTGATGTTCCAGATAGCCAAGAAATCAGGTGCCCACTCGTTAGCTACCCTGAACACATCTGCCAGCAACTCTACCTCAGTCTCAAATACCCGAGTCACCACCTGAATCTTGTTCGCGTACTCAGGAAGGTACTTCTCGATAGCTTTGTTGAGTCTGTCCGTGTAGTTGCTGACATTAGCCAGATACTTGGACAAGATAGACATCTCGACCTTGCCCCTGTAGACCACAGTGGCCATCAGGATCTCTAAGGTATCAATGTCTGTTTCAATGTCGAACCCAGCGACACTATAAGGTGTCTGGATGAATTCGTTCTTCATCAAGTTCTGAAGCTTGATGATAGAGGTAGACGTTCTGTCAAAGCCGTACAAGTATGGACTGTCTTTCAGCTTCTTAGGCTGAGTGGCCAGATGAGGCATGTCCAACATCTCAGCCGCACGTCTGTTCAAGTCAGACTCTGTGCACTTGACCTGGATGGTCTTGTCTCTCTGTTCAAACTCTTTCTTGTCTTTGTGATTGCGGTGCTCTGGTCGAGTCACCCACAGTGGTCGCTGAAACTCTTTCACAAGGTAGGTGCTGGGTCCAGAGGTGCCATCCTCGTAATGAACATGCTCCTTGACAAAGTGGCAGTCTTCCCTGTAGTCTGACTTGGGGATATGGACCGCAAAGCGGACTTCCCTCTTCACTATCTTTTTGCTCATAGATTCTCCTGGTCATCTCATTTGACCACAAGACCAAAAAAGAAAACCCACCTACCCAGCCTTGAAGCGGGTAGGTGGAATCTCTTTATCAGGAGGCGCTCTCCTCCTCCTCCGCGTCAATATCGGCGCAGACCCTGTCTAGGTCAACAATTTCGTTGACCATGTCCAGCAAGTCGTCAATGTCGCCATTGACCAAGGGGCTGCCAGACCCCTTCAACAGAAGCATACGATCGTATGCTTCTGACAGTGCGACATCGCACGCAGATTGTTTTCGACGGGAGCGGATCCCGACGATCACTCGCCGGAATCCCTCCATGCGTTTCTCCCGGATCTGGCGGGTGATCCGGCGGAGATTATCCGCCAGCTGCTCGTATGTCATCGCGGTCATGCGCGCCCCTCTGAATAAAGAACTCGCGCTTCAGCGGCTGCTTGGCGCTCCTGCTCCGTGGACACCTTTGTCTTGAGCGCAGCGATGTCTCGCTGGTCTTTGGCTCGGTTCAACCTCAGCTTGCTGGCCAAGGTTTCCTCCAGGGAGTGGCAACAGACGCCATCGATCAGCACGGTAGCACGGTCTTCCGTGATCGCATGCATGTCAATGAAGTCGTTGTACTCCAGCACCAGCGTGGTGCCGAAGTAGTGGGTGTTGAAGACACCCGTTTCCAGCAGCTTGGTAAACAAGTCCGCTGGAACGTCGACGTCGATGTCACTGGTCTCCTCTCGGACACCGTGCATGACGCACGCCCCTCCCGCCCCGACGATCATCTGCGTCGGTTCCAGCGGGAGTTCCGCCAGAGCGGCTTTGTACCGCTCTATCAATTCAACTCTATCCATCTAGCTCCTCTCTACCCTAACTGTCCGTGACACCATGTCAAGAATTCAGATAAGGATGTTCAACAAGTATATATGTAACCCAAAGAAAATCAGATCCCTCTGTGCCCCTAAGAGCACAGAGGGTCTGTCAGATTTCATGCTGAGACTTCAGATGTTTCAACACGTCGTCAGTCGTGCTGCTTTCCTTCTTGCGGTGACGATCCACGGCTTGCAGGATCTTATCGATCTTGTACCGAGGTCTGTTCAGGAAGTCGTCAAACGGTATGCCCGTGTACTTGAACACGTCACGCATCATGTACGAATCCAGATAGGCGTCGTACAGATAGTGATCCATGAACTTGGCGTTGTCACGCATCAGTGCTGTGGCGAATGGATGCGTAGACTGACGGTAGTCATGGATACCGTAAGCGGTCTCCTGAAGCTCTACCAGCAACTGCTTGGCCGCAAGGTAGTCATCTTTACCTGTGAACCACTTCAAAGCGTCGTACAGGAAGTCGTCATAGTTGACCTTGGCTCCAAACCCATACGACGCAATGTAATCGGTTACCCCCGCGCTGTGATCCGGGAGACTCTGAGAGTAACCAATGTAAAAAAAGTGCGCATCACGTCGATAGGGATGACATTGGCCAAGCCTGGATTGACGGGCTCTTCCTGTTGAGGTTTACCGCAGCTGGGACACTTGTACTCTTCCAGACCGATCAAAGCCAACGTGGTGTCTGACTTGAACCGGATGATCTTTTTAGAGATCTCTGGACGGAGGTTGTCGTCAGAGGACAGAAGAGAGAGCACCTTGTTGACCGCTTCACGACCCTGGATCAGTTCACCGTCCACTTCGATGCTGTCCACAAAGTGGCTGAACTGGCGAAGGATAGAGGCGCTGACGTACTGCTGAAGCAGTTCTTTCCGAGCATCCGCGGTAGCCTCTTCACCGGCATCTGTCACGATGACTGTGTCGATGGCTGTGTTGATCATGTTGGACCAAGCCAGACCGTCAGAGATGTGTTCATCGAAGGTAGGTACCTTCAGATTGAAGACCAAACTGTCGTTCAGAGCGATCTGAGCTGACTTGGTGCGGCTGTGTTCTGCCACGTACTTGTTGTAAGTGTCCAGAGTCAGACTCTTGGGTCGAGCTTCGTAGAGCGTGACACGCTGAAACTCGGTCAACGCCATGTTGTTGCACCAGTACAGGAACTGGAGGTTGATAACGCCAGTCTCTGTGTGGGTGCACTTGGACAGATCAAACGAGCAGTCACGAGAGAAGTCGAAACCGTTCGGATGCATCGCAGAAGCAAAGCCCCAGCAGAGGATAGGGAAGTCATGGATCAACATGTACTTCCTGAGGTTGGAAGCCGTGATGTCCGTGTAGTTGATGGCCGTGATGTGTTTGGCAATGAAGTCAAACAGTCGGTTGTTGATGTAGGCCGACATGTTGGTCAATGTCATGCCAGCAGTCATCCGACCCAGGTAGATCTTCTCACGGAAGATCGATGTGTAGAAGTCGATCAGATCTGTCTCGGTGGGGGGATTGATCGTGACCACGATGCCAGAGTGCGGCAGTGGCACGTAGACCGGCTCACCCAGACCCAAGGCTTTGCTGACTTTCAGAACAGCCATGTCGCTGGTGAGTTCAGCGCCAACAACAGACTTGAACTTGGGCGCAGTGATGCCACGCAGACGACCGTCCGTGTGCTTGATACCCTGTTCAAACTGCTGGGTTGAATCTTCAAACAGATCTTGGTACAGGCCACCCGGCGTATAGAAGTTGGTACTTTCACGCTGACGATCCGCAAAAGCTTCGATAACCGGGCTGTCGCGATTCATGCCAGGGATCTTGTCGTTGCGACGCAGAAGCATCGCGCTGTTGCGCAGCGTGTAGCTGGGAAGGTGGAACAGGTAGTCACCCTCCTTCGGCTTCTTGTCTTTGACCTGCGCAGAATGCGTGACGTGAGCGTGTCCTCGGTGAAGATTCACAGTTTCAGGGATGTACTCGGTTTCACCGGTGGTCTCATTGACCATCTGGACAGATGCCTCAGAAGACACATCGATCTGGTCTTCAGGCGGGGTGTACACCAACTCGTCGTCAGGCACTGGGTTAGGGGTATCGGGTGCGGTCATGGAAACTTCTTTCTTCAGCCAAGGGTTGCGGCTGTTTCAACTTTGGGTTCAACGGTGGTGACGCCCTTGGCATCCAGTTCAGCGTTCTTGGCCAACAAGCGCTGTTCGCCTTCGCTGAACAGTTGGAACATGGACAACACCGACAGGTTCAGCAAGCTGGTGACTTCTTGGCTGGCACCGATGTACTGCATGGAGATGTCACTGTAGACCATGGAGTCATCCAGAGTCTTCAGAGGGCCAGTTTTGTCGGCGTGTTTAGAACGGATGGCCAGCATGCGGTCCGTGAACTTGGACACATCGGACTCAAACTGTACCCGATAGCGGTTGAACTCGCCGATGCTATCGCCCAGGATTTCAGCGAAATGTTCGTAAGTGGTCATGGCCTGGACGTTATCAAAGAGCTCGGTCACAGCTTGACCCACTTCTTGACAGAGTTGCATCAGGTCATCCCAGCTCTCGGAAGAGGCGGCCACCAGAGCGTTGTGTTGATTGGGGTTGCTGCGTGTGCTGCCGTCCACGAGCTTGTTGCTGGTGCGAGCAAGCTCGCGACGCTGTTCACGATTCAGTCCGCTGGCAGACAGTTCAGAAGTCTTACGAGGTGTTTTGACACGGGGAAGTTTGGGCACGGTAAATTCTCCTGCTGGGTGGTTAGGGGGTTATTTTTCAGACCATTGCAACGAGACAATAAAATCACCACGTCCCCACAAAGGAGACGTGGTGACATTTCAGAGATCAGGTGCGATCATCATCGAGATAAAGTCGTGGTGCCATTTAGCGTCGTTCATATACGCCACAGGTGTCCAGATGGTTCTCAGGAAGATCTTGTACTGCTCAGCAGCTTCCGAGTAGCTTTCAAGCACAGACTTGAACACACCCAGCTCTTGACCGCCGCTCAGGTATCCGCTGTTGATAGGGATGATCAACTTGTTGTAGATGTACATCTTGACAGCCAAGATAGCCAGATCGGACAACTGCTGGTAACTCTTAGGTTGGATATTGTTCAGGTTGCTGTCGTTCTCCAAGATAGCCAGCAGCGCAAAGTTGTTCAGTGTCTGATAGCTGGCATAGACGGCCACCGTGTTTCGAGACACAAGTTCCACCACGGTGTTGTACAGCAAACTGTACCCCGTGGCTGCTGAAGCGATCTTGTTGCTGACACTGTTCAAAGCTTGACCAGAGGCCATGATAGGCTGGTGAAACGAGTTGACAGTGCCCACACCACCAAAAGCGTTGGGTAAGCCACTGTAGCCTAACGTAGGCAGGTAAGTGATCGCTTGGGCAGAGAGGATCTCCTTGCCCATGGTCAACTCAGTGGGTATGGCGTAGACCGTGTACATGGTCTCAGACATAGTGGGTCTGACCGTGTGCATCTGGATGATGTGCTCCGTGCCACCCACGATGTTGGCGTCCAGCATCACGATAGGACGGATCACCTTGGACATGATCTTCTCGTCCATAGACGACAGCTGATAGAGCCGGTTGTCTTCCCCGTAGGTCAAGCCGTAGTGCAAGAGTTCCATCGGGATGTGTGTCTTGATTTTCCCCAGCACGTACATCAGTGCGTTCATAGATCTTCTCCTGAAAAAGTGATCAAACGATCTCAGAGAGGTTGCCCTCTCTGAGATCGATCTTACAGTCCAAGTTGATGCTTCAGCTCGCTGGAATACCGGGTTCGGATAAATCCTTCCAGAAAGCTCATGGACGACGAATGTTTGTCATCCACAAAGTCTACGAAGTCAGGCTCACGTCTCTCACGGATGGCCTTAGCGATATGCACCGCCACAGGTACTATCACAGAAGCATAGCCGTTTGTGACCCGTGTGACACACCTCCTGGGTGTATGGTAGCTCAGAAAGGCTTTGCTGCCCTCTCCTGCTCTGATCTGTTTCACCAACTCAGGATACATCTTCAGCTTCTGGTAAGTCGCTAAGCCGATGATGGCTCTGAAGTTAGGAACGTACACCGTTTCAGGCAACTCTGTTTTTACGATGCGTCTGAGACCGTTGTAATCCCTTACCCTGTATCTGTCGTCCAGGGGCTTGTGCTTCAGCCAGTACCAGAGATTGAGGACAGAGTGGAACTTGCCGATATGGGGGTAGTTGAGTGTTCTGTGGTATCCAGGGTCCAACACTTTCCCCAACTGTGTCTGGCTGTAGAGACTGATGTTGTAATGATCCACACCTTCGATCCCAAACTGGTTAGGTGTGTAGTAAAGTGCCAGTGATGTCATGTACCTGCTTTGTATTTGGTCAGTGTCCAGAAGAACACGTAGACGTACAGACCGAAGATGTGGGGGTTGGCAGCCAAGAAGATCTTCTGCGAATGCTGGTTAGCCACAAAGTACTCGGCCATGGTTTCAGGTATCAGACTGGTTTTCGGATCGTAGTTAGGAGGAACACGGATCTTGACCAGTGTCTCCATCAGTGTGTCCAGATAACTGTCACCGTTGGTGGAGTAGAAGACCGACAACAGTTCCACCAGTTCCAGAAAGCTGCAACTTTCTTCCACATAGTCAAGCATGCCCGTGGACTCACGATCTAGGGCTTCGACCATCGGAGCCGTCAGACACTTGAACAATGAGATCCGGTACTTGTCACGGAGGGTCATGAGCGCCGGAAACTTGTCCAACAGCTCGTGCACAGCCAACACAAATGCCGGATCAAATGCAGGCCGCTGTGACGAGATCGTTTCCACGGTCGAAATTGGTCCGGCATCTCGGTAGCCGGGCTTACTTGAGGAAGTAGGGAACGTAGGCATCATGGTACATCTCAATCAAATCAAGGGTGGACAAAAAGGGGACTTTGTTTTCGTACTGGTCGAAGGTCCAGAAGTCACGGGTGTCCAGAAGCTTGTCCCACCCGTACTTCTTTTCCAGCTTGGTGTACAGTTCACCTGGCTCAGGAACAGCGATAGGCAAAGTCTTGTAGTGGTTCTTGATCTGCAGAAGATCAGCCGTGATCTTCACAGCGCGCGCTGTCCTTGGATCGTTGTCGATCGTTTCCCGAACGCTGGTGCGGGTCAAGTTAACAGAAGGACGAATCGCCAGATGGTAGGTCGTGTTGTTACCGTCCAGCCCAAAGCGGTCAGCTTCCTTGATGTAATGGAACTCTGTCAACCGAGGCAGTACACCGTCAACCTGAGAGACCAGTACCTGGATAGTGCCGCCGCTGGGACCCGACTTGTTGCGAAGCAGCTTCAGGTTCACCAGGTTCAGATCCGGGTTACCAGCGTCGTCCTGACCACGAACTGCCGGGTACAAAGGACCGCGTGTCTCAGGGTGCGACAGCGCACTTGCCGTACACGCTTGCCACAAAGCGTTGGTCATGAAGAAGAAGTCATCGGGCGCACCCTTGATCTTCTCACCTTGCTTCATGTGCTGCAACTTCTTGGTGGGCATCTGATGCTGCGGTACACCGATCAGGTTCTCTTGCGTCACGTGCGCGGTGGCGATCATGTAGTGCGCAGCGGCACCGCACATGATAGGCAACTCAGCCAGCAGCTGAGCTTTCACCAACCCCTGACGCATGAACTCTGTCAACCTGGAACTGTCGCCGATGTTGTTCTTGTTCTGGATCTCTGCGACACTGGATGTGGTGAACTTGGTCACAGAGTCCAACTGCCCAAACGTAGGATACAGTGTCTGAATGGGTTCACCTTTCTTGTTCACAAAAGGCGTGTCCATCATCCTCTTCTTACCTTGCTTGATCTTGACGTTGCGCAAGAACTCACGAAGCAAACTGAACCACTCATCACCCATGTGTTCATTGACGTCACTGACCAACCAGATCTTCTCGTCGAACATGTCGATGTCACGGAACATGGGGAAGCCTTTCGCGAAGGCAACCAGTCGGTTCAGGTGGATGTTCGTCTCGGTATCATAGGTGCTGATGTAGGGTCTGTACCCAGCTAACGCCACGCTGTGTGCCGCTGTCAGAGACATGAAGTGCATGATGGTGCTCTTGAACAGATTGTTCTTTCCCACCAGACCCATGAAGGCGCCATGCCCGCCGTTCAAGATGTTCTCACCACGCATCCCCCGAACATACTGTCCTGTCAGAATATCGGCAAGACACCCTACGTTGTAGTAGGTTTTCTGCTCAGCGATAGAGTTGATAGCCGGCAGTGTGTCTAACATGTTTTTCATATAAACGAAGTCTTTCTAAGAAAGGTTTTCAAACAAACTATTGCCAAACATTTCAGGCAAAATTAGAACCCTCAAAGGTAACCCTAAGAGACTCTGGAACTGACTCCACTGTGTTGAGAGCCACACCGGTTTGGTCGACAGCTTGATTCACCAAACGAGTACCTTCAGCTACCACACTGGTGGCTTGGTTAACCAGTGACACGCCCTGGTTCACGATAGCTGTACCCTGCGCAATAACACTGTTGACTTGTCCCGTGACGCTGTTTACAGCACCCTGTACAGCGTTTGTGACCGAAGAGGTAACAGCGCCTGTCGCCTCTGCAAAAAGCCGTTCAGCGGCCGTTGAAGCGGCTTCCTGGGCATTGTTGAGAACTTGTGGAATACTGGTACCCAAACCGCTGGAGGAGAAACGATCTAACACCTGCTGTTGTGCGGATGTCGGTGTGATACCGAAAGGAAGTTGACCCGCTGGACTGGCTGCCACCAGCGCATCCACTGTGGCAGCGTAGTTAGTGTTAGCCATAGATGGACTGGCTTGAGAAACCATAGCGCCCAAGAAGGGGTTGTTCATATCCATACCCGAGGCTACCAGACGCTCGACTTCTGCGGTGGCCTTGATACTTGCGGTGCTTCCACCAGGACCAGAGCTGGCCATGTTGAGCAGTGCGCCACCGTACTTCAGATCGCCACCTGCGTTGATGTCCCCAGACGCATAGATAGTCCCGTCTACTTTGACAGCTGGAGACTTGATGAAGACACGCTTGGGGGACTCCAGGGCGATCTCGTTTCGTGTCTTGACAGTCATCAGACCTTTATCAGACTCTAGCTTGATTTGGTTCT
Organism: Candidatus Nanopelagicales bacterium; assembly: GCA_028687755.1. NCBI lineage: Bacteria > Bacillati > Actinomycetota > Actinomycetes > Candidatus Nanopelagicales > Candidatus Nanopelagicales bacterium. The sequence continues at coordinate 32,926 of JAQTZL010000014.1, read as the reverse complement.
CATAGCCGTCAGTGATGGTCAAGACGCCTGTGCCAGTGTTCAGAGTGAACGTGTAGGTGGTCATCTCGTCGTTCTTGGCAGATGTGCCGAACTCCACCTTCTGACCCTTGGTGTCCATGATCAGGTAGTAAGAACTGTCACGAGCGATGCGGTCTGGATCATCAGCGTTAGAAGCGCTCCACAGCTTCAGTCCACCGAACCGATACTCCACTGTCTCCAGACGACGCAGGTCACTGAAGCCCCAGTCGATCCAGTAGTACTTGTCCACGTTGGCAAACCGAAGCAGCATGACTTCTTCATTCACCACCACGTTAGGCGGAGTGATCCTGTTACCAGCCCCCATGGGACACCAGGAAGCCTCTACCGTGCTTTCTGCTTTCAAGGTGGTGGAGCTGGTGGACGCAGACGCATCTGTTCCATGACTCACCTTGAACTCGGTGGTGTTGTCGATGATGTGTCCTGAGGGCTGAGCGTTCAGTGTTTCCAGAGGAGACACTTTCAACTTGCCGTTACCCATCACTTCGGTTACCACGCCCTTGGAGTAGTACTCAAGGGAACTCTTCTGATCAACTTCAATCGGTGTCTGCATCTCTGCTCCTTATTACAGTTAAGCTGGTGTGAAGAGCCGCTATGAGCGTCTCGATATCCATGGCGGTTTTAAGACCAGGTTGTATGGGTTTACCCACAGTGGACTGAAGCCGTTTGAACAACTCTACTCCTGACAACCGACTCTTGAAGAAAGTTCCCAAATCCACAGCCAACAACCTGGGGTCATGGCTTTCTGGCAAAGCGCGGTAGAACGAGTCCAGCAGCTGCCCCATGCTTTCATGGTGCACGTTGATCAACCTTCTTCGCTGAACAGCGTCAGACAACACGCGTTCTACATCTTCACTGGTGATCTGAGAACAGAGTGTCACCAGAGGTGTAGCTACCTTTGTGCTTACGGTGGGTTTCTTGATACCTATCGTCGATACTGGCGTTACCCAGTGTTTCAGGGTCTCTAGGATACCCATGAAAATTCCTTTTTAAAACAGTGCTTGGATAATGTGAAAGTTCCCCGGACTAAAGCATAGCGGGGGCTTGTTTAATTTGTAAAAGGACCTTTTCGCCATGCAAGCACCTGACTTTTCTGAAGACACTGACCTCTGTTCACGCGTGATCAAACGCATGCAGCTGACGGGTTTCAAACCTGAGAACATCGCCAAGTTCACCACTGTCCGTGGGTATGTTTCTGCGGTAGGTTTGCCACCGATTGTGCAGCTGCCTTACCTGGTGGGTGCCTTCAACGCACTCTTTGTCAGCGTGGGTCAACCCGTTCCCAACACGATCAGGCTGTCCCTCAATCAAACCCGAGACCCAGGAAACTGGATCCAAGACGTGGAACAAATCGTGCTGCCTTTCATCCTGGCCAACGAAGAAGCGTTCTTCAACTGAAACAGCGCAGACGTGCCTTCGGGTGCGTCTGTGGCTTGTTCTATCGATGATTTGACCCCTATACAAGGATACCGATATGAAACGCGATCCCTCTCACATAGCCAAGTACCTTGACCTGAAAGACGGCAAGTACGTCACACAAAAGAAAATGATCATCGAGTTCCCCTCCTGGTACAAGGAGAAGGGGCTTTACGACATCTCTGATACCTCGTTCCTGTACGGCATCTTTGCGATCATCATGGACGACGTGTATTCCGTGTCTCTGATCACCACGGTGTTGTCTACCTCTCCGGTGATGGTCACTGAAGTAGAGCGTGAAGACATGACCTACACTCAGTTCCACTATGGGCCTGGTGACGTGATCATCAACAGCGACACCGTGATCATGCACACCTTTCTGGTCTATGAGCTGTTTGACATGTTCTTCATGCAAGCCAAGATTCCATGGTTCATTGAGTACCTGGATCTGGCCAAGATCCTGAAGAACACAGTCTCCTACGGTGGCACCAACTTCGGCCGAAGCAAAACAGGTAACGAAGTGTTGGTGAGCTTTATTGCTCGGTCATCCAAGGACAAGTTCAAGTTCCACAGACAGGACAGAAAAACACCCATGACCTATGTGGACCTGATGGACATTCGGTACTCCACACTGAGTACCGTGAACAAGTTCGCTGGCAACTACTTTGAAGAATCGATGGTCAGTGCGCTTGTCGTGAAAGAGACCAAACCCACAGCCCTTGAAAACCATGTAAGGACATGACATGCCTTCTATCACCACCACCCTACCTCCGGTAGGTCTGAAAGCTTATTTCAGCTTCAAAGACCCTATCGCTGGTCAGATCCGATCCAAGCTGATCACGACCGACACCAAGATACCGTTGGAAGTCACAAGTGTCTCCAGCATGATCGAGATGCGCACGTTCGACATGCGCAACCCATACACCTACGTGTACATGCCCCTTGGGTTGACAGAGACAGACTTCGACCAAGACTATGCCAACGATGTCTCGATCATTACCTTCAGACACCTGGGTCCCAAGAACACGGTCTCTTATGTCCGTGTACCACTGAACTACATCAGTCAGTACTCAGAGACACTGGACATCACCTACATGAACAAGTGTCTGGTGATCGATCTGGGTAAACAGCACACGCTGCTAGATACCACTGTGGTCTTCTCTGAATTGTCAGATGTGATCCTCAGTAAACTGGGCATCATCTGCGACATGAAAGAAGTTCAGATCGGTGAAGTGGACGTCTTGACACAGATGGACCACGAGTCACTGGAAACAGTTCGTCAGAATGCCATCACTGTCCGCAAGCCACTCTCTGTCAAGTACGAAGAGCTGACGCACGCGCACAGTCAGCTTCTGGCACGTTTGCAGGCGCTTAACATCACCTTGGAGTAACCATGTCTGACAATCAACTCTTTACCGATGAAGACCAAGTAGCGTTGGCGAAGACTCGCAGTCTTCGTTTGCGCATGATCGACCAGATCGCAAAGAAGAGCGACGCTGAGTTGCCCTCTAAGCCATCTGAGCTTTTGGCTATCGCTCAACTGACCGTGGTGCAAGACAAGGCTGTGATCGATCAGGCCAAGCTCCGCATGGACAGCGCCAAGAACGAAAACGACGCGACAGCCAATCGTCTTCTGTTGATGGCGCTGATGCGCGAGATCCACGAGAACAAACCTCAGTTTCTGTCAGAAGAAGGTGGTGGTCAGATCCCTGAGTACCAACCTACGGATGCCCTGACCATCAATGACACTGAGCTGGTTCGCGGTATGCAGACGCCTGATGTGGAAGCCGTGCTAAAAGGCATGTAAGTCACAGTGACTCTGGCTTGCGCCAGAGTCACTGTGTTACCGTTTCAAGATACGGAGAAGCGCCATTTGCAGTCTGGGCGGCGGAGTGCGATCAGACTTCATGGCGAGATAGAAAGCTTTCTCTGAAGACAGACCAGAGACAGTGATACGACCCTGGTACTCACTGAAAAACGTGTCCGGTGGAACAGTGGTTTCCAGAGAAAGGCGTGGTCCATCCAGGGTGGCAGAGAGCAGTTGATCTGAGGTCAGACCGAGAACAGTGGCGTTAAGTTCCATGGTGTCTTCCTTAGATAGGTGTCGCGGTGATGGTCAGGGTAGATGGGTTGATCGAGAAAGCGTCCATTCGCCTATTGTACTTGTACGCCGAATCTGTTTCTGGAAAGCTGATGGTGTTTGCTACTGGAAAAAACCCCATGTGAGATGCAACAATCTTTAAAGCACTGAGCCCCATCTGGTCTCCGGTGATCATCTTGATGATGTTGTTTGGATTGGGGTTGTTTGCGGTAAGATAGTGGCGAGGGTCGGTATCCGGGAAAGATGCCAAAGGTTCTGTAGCAACTGGTGGTATGTTGGCACTGTGATCTGCTGATTCCGATGGATTACCAGAAGAGTCCCAGATAGCGCTGTTGTACCAGTCGGTGTAGGTCTCTCTGTCCACATACACACTCCACTGGGTGGCACCCAATGTTCCTCCTGGATACTGGAAGTTGCAGTAAACATACCCACCCTGAGTGGCACCAGGAAGCATCGTACCTCCGTAAGAGATGGACATCAACCCAGCTCCGCCGTTGCCGAAGAAGAAGGTTTCTCGGCCAGCCAGTATGTTGGCCAGGATGGTCTGGTCATAGGCGCCACCTTGAGGACCGCCTGAGTTGTCTGACGCGTAGGCCATCGCGTCGGTGACTTGGAACGCTTGGGTGGTAGGCGCTGACCTGAACTTCATCACACCCTTGGCTGGCATAGGGCTTAAGTACGCAAGGAAGTTGGCCGTGAACATAGCCGTCCCCGGTGGGAAGAAGAACTTCAGTCGCTCAGGTGATCCAGCGCCAGCTATGTAAGACAAAATCACATAGCCGGTGGCTGAAGCGGACCCAGAAGGCACGGAGTCCGGATGATGCAATGATTTAAACCCGGTAGCTTGCCCAGTAGGACCTACAACTGACGTGTAGCCAGAAGACGGCGTTTGCACCACAGTTGTCGGCGGCGCATAGCTGTTGGTTACTACCCTGAGGGTAGCCAGTCGCTGATATGCTGTTCTGTCAGTGTCGCTGGCCGATGACGGCGTTGTCAGACTAAGTCCTGGCTTATTGACAGCCCGCAGTAAAGCCACACAGTTCTCCACAAAGCCCGCTGATACGCGATATCTCTGTCCGTCTAGGATCACAGATTGTCGGTCTATCTCTGAAGAAGTTGCCAACAATAAAGCCCAGTGTTCGGAAAGTGGACTATAGGCCACACTTCCAAAGCTTCGGCCATCTGTTAGCTGGTACATGGACATAGGCGAATGCAAGTCAATACCATTGGTCCCGCTATCCCAGAAAACACGCAGCTCCTGCCGGATGTAGTTAGCCTTTTCCGCGACGCTAAGGTTAGCCGTAGATAACAGAATTCTATCCAGTGTCCGTGATAAACTGTGGGCAAAGACATAAAGCGAGACCCGATGACCTTTGTCGAGTGTGAATGATCGACCAGCGTCACCCTCTGCGCTAACGCACTTAGCAAGCACAGTGATGTACTGTACAAACCTGTCATTCTGGCTGTAAGCTGTACCGCCAGGGTAAGTGTTGGGGTAAGTTGTTGCGTGTATAGAATCAAACAGCACTCTAGTAGCCGATGAAACAGACATGATTTCAGCAGCTTGTCTTAGGTGCGCCGCTATGGCTGTCAGGTATGATGTAACGGCGTCTATACCTGCGTCAGGAACACCTGTCGCTGGATCCAGAGTCTGCGACATTATCCGAACTGTATCCATAAAGAGTCTGTCGTGTGTGTACGGCCACCCAGCTCGCATGTTGGAGATGGTCATGTACATGAACGCTGTGTCCTGGGTAACAGGTGGTGCTCCTGCCAGACACTTGTTGATGATATGCTGTCTTTCGTCGGTATGAAGATACGGGTGTCGGTAGTAGACGCAGACGGCCTCTACAGACAGCGCCTTGTACAGTAGCAAGGCAGAGCTTGTGTCCACGTTAACGGAGGTGGTCGTCGAACTTGTCCCTCCACTCTGCTGGGTGGACCCCAGTAGAGCGTTGGCGCCCTGAACAGCTGTTTCCTTCAGTCGGTCGATCTGTCTGTACAGACCTGACATCTCCGCCAAAGGCAGGTCATCGCTGATCCGTCGAACAATCTGGTTTCGCAGAGCTGCGCCATCGGCTCCAGACTGGATCACTTCGTTGAAGTCCTTCAGAGCCTTCAGCATCACCTGCGTAGAGACGTCAGGAGAGATGCTCTTGAACTCTTCCAGCAGAGCAGGATTCTCGTACAGCTGAGCCGTCACGTTACCCATGACTGATCTGAGAAAGCTGTTCACAGTGGCTGTGTCCATGCCCTTGATCAGATTGATTGCTGGCCCCAGGCTTCCCAGTCTAGAGACGTCCAAACTGCCTAGCATACGAGAAGCCACATCTGACACGTCAAGATTCTCCAGCCTGTTAGCCAGATCTGCCACACCGTCTTGTAAAGACTTCAGCGTGTCCAGCGCTTTCCGCGCATCTTGAAACGCCTGGTTATTTAACAGAGGCGTGATGATCTTCGAGATGACGTCACTGGTCTTGAGCTGGGTGAAATCTCTTACCAGCAGATCAGCTTCCTTGGTGACGTACTTAACCCTGTTTAACGAGATCCCCATGGTCTTTCTCCTTGGCAACTTCTTCCAGCGGTCTTTCCATTTTGAACTTGTTGTTCTCCATGTACGCTGTAGCTGTCACGATGTTTGTGTACAAGAGAGGTGACAGAAATGTCAACTCCATCCTGGGTGTCATGACGTACTCGGTATAACTGAAGATGTCCTTGAAGCCCAGCTTCTTGAACAAGGCCACTTCCTCCTTAGACGGATCAGCTTCTCCCAGTGCCGCAAAGTACATCTTGGTCTCAACACGACCCACACTTTCCAGTGAGTTTCCGTGTGCCTGCATCCACTCACCAAACTTGTAGCCATAGAAGGCGTACACGTTCAGCATCTTCATGTAAGCAGGTGACCATGTCTCCACAGGGTCTCTGACAAGTGTCACCTCTGTGGACTCATTCAGCTTCACGAACAAAGCCCTTACAAAGGCCTCTGCCTGCTTTTCAGAGAGGTGGTAAGGGTAGATGTTCACTATCACCTCAGAACGCGATGGCTGCTGATTAAACGCGTTTCTCTTCTCCAGGGTATCCAGCTTAGACAGCAAGGATATGGCCATGTAGGTCACCACACTTCCAGCGATGACGTCAGCCGTCTCTTGGGACAAGAGTCTCTGGTACTCCCTCATGTCCACAGGAAACCTGTCAAACTCCCTGAACGCGTAGTCCAAAGATCCGCAGTGTTCGACTGCCTTGTCTTTGCCCATGAGCATGGACAGCACAGAAAGTCTCAGCTCCATGATAGAAGCGATGTCTATATAGATGCGCGATATCACAGTCTCTCCTTACAGGGTATGTTTGATGTGCATGCAGTTGAGGATGATCTTGACGGTCTTGGTAGACTCGGTACCTGTCCGGTAAGGCTCGATGGTCTTCAGACGCACAGAGCCATATCGCATGGCCATGGCGTTGTAGGCGTTGAAGCCACCTTTGTCGCCACCTCGGTACTTGATAAGTTCGGAGATGGCGTTGTCCATGTTCATACCCAGAAGCACGCGCAGCTCTGGGTAAGAGATCTTAGACCCCTTAGAGGGACCTGTGGGCTGGTAAGTCATCTGGTCGATGACCTTGTTGTTGTCAGGAACGCTGATCTTTTTCATCATGGTCTGCGACTGACGACGGTACGGCATTTCAAGGATCAGGTACTCGATCGCTGTTTTGTGATCAGGTTCATCTGGGTTGTTGGTGTAGACGAGCTTCTCGAAGAGTTTGATGCCATACTTCTCAGCTGTGGCGAGACAAGTGTCTTCGGTGATACCTTGCGCTTTGTAAGCAGGCTTGAAGAAGACGAGGAACTTGGTTCCATCGCGAAGTCCCTTCATGTATTCATCAAACTGTCGGTCGGTGAGATCGGCAAAGATCTTCTTCCACTGCTCGACGTTGTAGCCTGTGGGGTCGATGTCTTTCATCAGTTGCAGGATGAACGCTTCAGCTTTCTTGCGATTGGCCATGGTGATACCTCAATTTTGACAGATCAAACGATCCCCTAGGGAAGCAAAAAAGAAAGAGCAGGTAGAGAAGGGCGCAACCCCTTCTCTACCTGACCGTCAGGCCTGCGCGAGGTAGGCCTGACGGTAACCGAAGACCCAGTCGGGGTCCTCGGTTTTTGCCATCAGGGTGAGGGTGGCCAAAGCCACCTCCGTCCACTGGGTGGGGTGCTCTTGGGCGCCCCTTTCGTGGAAGGTTTTGAGGGCATATGCGGAGGCGTACGCCTCCTCGTCATACACCTTCATGATGGACCCTTCCGGGTCCATCTCGTCAAATCCGGACATTCTCTCCCCGAAGGGGGTCATCCGTGCGGGAGTAACCCCCGCACGGACGAGGTATTCACCAAACCCCTCTTGAGGGAGGGGACGGGTCATGTTGGTAGAAACTGTCATATCAAACTCCTTTATCCTCCACTGCTAACCATCGAACGTGGTGAGATCAGTAGAGTATGTTCGATAAGTATATATGTAACTGAAGGTTTTTCAAATGAAAGTCTCGACCAGATGCCCAAAAGTATCGTGTGGTCCCGGGACAGCCCAGGGTTCAGAACACTTCACAGGAGGCGCTATGCGCATCAGCATCTACAGAACAGGCTACGGTAATACCACAGTGGGTGGTGGTTCTGCTGGCTCTATCGACTTCGCTATCCCTCTCACACTTCCGCTTCTGCTGACGGGCACGGCACCGACCGACGACACAGAACTTGTCACCAAACAGTACGTAGATGACAAGCTGGCTTCTCTGGATGCCTCAGGTGTGATCGGTCCGGTTCCAGCCGCACGACTTCCAGCCTACCTGGGTGACGATGTCACCTCAGGTGGGAATGGCATCTTCTATCTCACCAACACGGGTGTCCTGACAGGTGAGTACTCCAAGTACACCGTGGACTCCAAAGGTCGCATCATCTCCGCTCAACAGCTGGGTGTCAACGACCTCCCACCCCTGAACTTTGGGATGCTGGAAGGGCTGCCTACCACAGTGGCTGGTTATGGGATCACCGATGTGGAAGGTCTCTACGGTGACCCGATGACTGGCTATCTGGAAATCTACTTCACACCCACTGCGGCTAACCACATCGTCAGCAAGCAGTACGTGGATCAGGCATTTGCTTTCACCGACCAAGAAGTGGCTTACTACACCGGTGATATCATCACCCGCGCTGACGCAGTCTGTCCATCTGGATACCTGCGAGCCAACGGCGGTGAGGTTCTGAAGGCTTCTTTCCCTGCGTTGTACCTGAAGATCGGTGACAGCCAGATGCTTCGTTCTGTCCCTGGATATGGTCGTCCTTGGGAACAGCAGCACGCCATCAACAAAGCAGCGAACACCAACTTCAGTGCATACAGCACACTGGACGCCAGTAAGAATGGACCCTACTTCAGCTTGACATCAGGTGCCATCCATCAGTGTGTTGTGGTTACCAAGAACAAGATCGTTCGCATGGGTGGCTTAAACACGAGTGGATCTGCCGCTACCAAGATGGCGAGCATGACCATCTACGAAGACGGGACCGAGTCTACCTGGACTGTGGTGGACATGAATATTGAGTTCTTCGGTGCGGCGTGCGTGGTAGCTCAGGACCACGTCTACATCATCGGTGGACGTCATTCCGGTCTGACAAGCAACGCAGTATACCGATCGTTTATTGACGTCGCCGGCGGTGTCAATCCTTACTTCGTCAGTACAGGATGTCCTCCGCTCCCTGAGAAACTTGAGTACCATAAGGCGTTTGTCGTGAACAACCGCATTTATGTGCTCGGGGGTATCGACAACAGCCCACCAACTTCTTCACGCAAAAAGACTGTCTACTACACAGACATCCAGCCGAATGGCGATCTGGGACCATGGGAGCAGGGTACTGACCTACCTGACTACTGGGAGTCTGGTAACATCGCTGTCATCAAAGATCGTGTTTACGTGATGGGTGGATACAACAACTCAGGCGTTGCGCTGGACAAGATCTACAGTTGTGAAATCAACCAGCACGGTGACCTGGGTTTCTGGTTGGAGTACCCGCTTCGACTGCCAAGACCCATGGCAAACTTTACAGTGCTTGTCACCGACAGCGTACTGAATGTCTTCGGTGGCCTGGGATCAGGAAGCTCGTATGCCGACAACGTCTATGGCACGGCTATCCTTCCTGACGGGCATTTGGCAGGCTGGGGACAAACCAGCTACGGTGGTACAGAAACCACCGGACAAACAGGTACGCTACCATTTCTGCTCCGCGAAGACATGACAGCCGTGTCTACCAAGAATGGTCTCTACATGTTCAATGGTAAAACCTCGGACAGTTTCTACCCCTACCCACCAGAAATTATCAAGGTACCCTTCAACGGTGGGCTGAACGACTACACACCTTACTTCATGAAACGTGACGCGTTCAAGGGTGCTTACCTGATGGGCGGTGGCCAGCCCTGGAAACAGCTCAGCCACATCGCAGAGACCGCAGGACCATCGCCCACCTGGATCACTGTGTCAGCTCTCCCGCATCCGGTTACCGAACCTTTTGTCTTTGTGACAAACCGGATGGTCTACGTCATGGGCGGTAAGTCTATCGCTACCGGTTTGGCTGTTGATCTGATCCAAGAAGGCTACATCGATGAGAACGGTGTTCTGGATAGCTGGAGTATCTCTGGAAGCACACTCCCGGGTCGTGTCTACGCTGGTGAAGGTGTCATCCTTCCTACCAACTGGACCACGTTCATGCTGTTGATGTCGGGTCACAAAAACGATCTGGGTACCACCAGCGACTTGATCGGCTACGAGATCGACCCACGCGGTGAAGGTAACTCTGCTCCGATGGACCTTTCTTCGCCCAGAGACTTCTACTTCTCACCCAGTGTCAGAAACTTTGCCACCGTAGTGACGAAGAAGATGGTGCACATCTTGGGCGGTCTGGATACCAACAACAACGCCGTTTCAACCATCTACTCCAGCTACATCAACTCCGCAGGTGAGCCACTGGAATTTCTCCCCAATGGCAACATGGTAGACAACAACTCTGTCACCGTGAGCATCGCTTTTCACAAAGTCGCTCAGGTAGGTAGCTTTGTGTTCTTGATCGGTGGTAACAAGAACGGCGGGTACAACACTGACGTCTATCGGTATACGATCGCGGCCGACGGGTCTCTCCGTGGATTGACCAAGATCTCTGGGCTGACTTTGAACGCCATCACCAACTACGCCGACGTCTACGTCAACGGAAACATTATCTATCTGTTTCCCAAGACTGTGGCTGACACCATCATCCGTCTGTCTGTGGATCTGAACGGCAACCTGACAGAACTGACACCACTGACTGCGGCTGGGGCTACTGGTGGCTCTTCTGCGTTTGTGTTTGCGACCTCGTCTCGTCTGTATGCCTATGGCAGCGGTTTCAACCACTATCTGAGCAATCCAGATGGCGGTAAGAACTCTTACCAGGATGAGTATTACCGACCCACCACGGTGATGCCTTTTGACTGGACTGCCAACAGTGACACCTTCCGCTTGCCAGACACCAGCCATCTGGAGCAAGACGGCGTGTACTCTTACATCAAGACGTAACAAAAAAGAAAAGAAGAACTAGCAAGACTACCGCGAGGTAGTCTTGCTAGTCTTACCCTGGATACATTTCCGAGTGGAGGAGTCGTGGGCGGATAGTCTCCACCTCCCAACCAGCCTCATTCCGGTTGTATCGACGTGTAAAACGCTTCCCGACGTTATAGTCGTCGTAGGCGAACCAGATACATGGCGACTCCTCGATCACGCGCACAGCGCGCGCGACGTTGTCACCGTATATTTCGCCGGGAATGCCGGCGATCTCCAAGTCCGCGTCAGCGGACGACACATTCGCGTCGTCGCCGCCGATACGGGTGGCAAAAGCGTTCATGTCGTCAATGACGTCTTGGGGGGTTGTAAAAGTGGTCATAGTGTGCTCCTTTATTCTCCACTGCTAACCATCGAACGTGGTGAGATCAGTAGAGTATGTTCAATGTGTATATATGTAACTGAAAGAAAATCAGATGCCTTAGACCGAAGTCTAAGGCATCTGTAGCTTTATCAGCTGTTCAGGAGAGCGGTGTACTCATACCGAGGGATCACGTAGATCTGATGCCCCTCGTACAGGAACGAGAGATACCAGACACCTTGGCGGTTGATCATGGTGAAGACGTAGTTGGGGTTGGCCATCATCTTCGAGAACATCTCAACCGTGTTGTCACTGTCGGTGATCCGGAGCATGCTTTCCAGCAGTGTCAGCAAGCGCATCGTCTTCGGACGCATACGCGCGAAATCAGGATGTGTAGAAGACACCGTGATGATGTCCGGGTACTGCGTCACAAAGTCTTTGATGTGCTCCTCTGTGTAGTACCCATTGCTCACGGTCAACAGGATGTTGTTGTAGTCAAATGGGACGTTGTAGCTGTTGGCTTTCAGGTACTCCAGATCTGTGTAGACCTTGACGTACTTCTGCAAGTCAAACTCCTCAGAGAAAGCCTTGGCTACCTGGGTCCGGATACCGTGCTCTCCCACGTGAGAAGGGATAGCCATCTTGTTCCAGCGAGGTGTCACAAAGAACTCGTTGATCTTCAGGATCGTGGGGAAGATCGTCTCGATGTACGCAGATGTCAACCCCAAGTCCAGCAGGTACTGATACAGGTACAGCTTGAGTACATGGTCGTAGTTACCCTGACTGCCGTACTGGTTGAAGGCAAAGTGGCAGTCGCGGACCACCGTAGACCCTGGCAGATGGTAAGGGATGTTCAGGATCTTGGTGTGCGTCGTGGGATACAGACCCTTGTCCTGCTCGATCCTTCCGTTGAACTCCACCAGAGAGAAGCTATTCAGGGCTGTGACCATCGCAGCGCCATTCTGCACACTGACCTGGAAGTCTTCAAACGGAAACACGATACTGATCTCGTAGTCCGTGTAGAAGCCTCTGAACGTGCTGTCACTCAGCCAGATACTGCACTGGATACCTCTGACGGTAAAGCTCAAGAAGTCAGGGCCTACCAAGTTGCCTGTGACGACCATGGTCATGGGTGACAGATCAGTCACAGGGTAGTCTGGGTACAGCAGGTTGTGTTGAGACAAGAACCCGATGATCAAAGCAGGTTTGTCCAGGTGTGTGTTTGCTGAAGCAAAGTCCGTGAACCGACGCACCACGTTCAGAACGGTGTCCACTTCGCTCTGGGTCATGCCGGTCTGATCGATCTGCTTGAATACGTACAACGAGTACTCTGGCATCTCCTGGGAGTAGTACTGCTGTTTCTCCTTGGCATAGGTCAGCCCTATGGTGGAAAGCTCATACAGTGGCTCTACTGAGCCCGGGGCGTTGTTTATATGGCGATCGCATGTGACGAAGGCTTTGATTTGTCGAGTCATGTGTTATACTCCAAAATTAGGTTCACAGCATACCCCGGTATATACCACGAGATCATACTAAGAAAGGGAGGTTCGATATGGCTTATTTGAAACTGTTGGAAGTGTTTGTTCTGTCTGTCCTCATGGACAAGACAGAGTACAACTTCTTCCACAAAAACTTCAAGCCTCTGAGAGTAATAGCCATCTCTATTTTGGTGGGGAATTTGTTCTTCACCTTCTACCTGGTGACCGTCCTTAACAAGACACATCAGCTGCTGGAACAGTCTTGTCCACAGATCTTCGAGATCGCCAAGGCTAAAAGCAAAAAAACGTGAGACATGAGACAGCTACCTGCTTGCGCAGGTAGCTGTCTTCTTACATCAGTAGAAGATGTCCAGTGTCACCGTTCCCGTGATCTTGCTGACCGCGATGTTCACAAAGCAGCTGCCATCGTCTTCACGAGGAAGTTTCACGGTGTCAGGCAGCGGCGCATCCAGAACAAAGCTCAGTTTGAGCGTGGTCACATCGATGCTCAGCACACCGGTTTCAGGGTCGTAGTACAGCTCTTTCTGACAAAAGTCCTTCGTGTAGAAGGTCATGTAGGTATGAGTCCGGATACCTTTGTCCGCTTGCAAACCCATGGCGAAGCGCTTATGCACATGGTACAGTTCGTTAAAGAGAGCACGGAACGGCAAAGAGTTCTCTTTGCCGGTGTCGTAGATCTCCTGTAAGATCTTCTGTCGGAGGGTTTTGTGAGGCACATCTGGGTTGTCTTTCAGATATGCCAAAGCGCGTTGACAGAAGTGCGTCTGCTCTTCCATCTGTGCCAGCAGCATTGCGTTGTCTTCTGGAGACAACACCACTGTTTGTGATACCCTGGTCAACCCCAGGGCCTTTCTTGTTGATGAGATGGTCATCATTCTGGTTCCCTTTCGTCCAGTGGCGTCAATGGTTCAACAGAAGCTGGCAGGTAGACCACCTGCTTGGCTTCAACGGTTTTGCCGGTGATGGTGGTTGCCTCCACCTTCAACGTGATGGCGGTCAGATCAAGCACCTGCAAGAGCTTGAAGAAAGTCCTGATCGTCATCGTTTTGCTGGTGAGTTCCTTTCTCAGACCAATCTTGATGTAATGGTGAGCCACACGGCGGTCTGGGTAGTGTCTTTGGACATACTTGTCGATCTGACCCATCAAGTCAGTTTTCGATCCGACCAGACCCAGCTCCTTCTTAAGCACTGTGGCAAGAGCACCTAACTGGCCGGCAGGGGTCAGTGGAGATGTTTCCTCTTGTGGTGCCTGGTGGATCCTTGTTGTCTTTTTGAGCATATCTTACCTTTTCCCTAACGGGATGTTTCCTTGAAGTAAAACACACAGGGTATGCGTCAGCATACCCTGTGTGTCAGATGAGAATCAGAATCAGCACACCAGGCTTTTCGATGAGCACCAGGTACTCTTCGTTGTGTCCTGATGTTTCCACAGAGACGTAGTTCAGTTCGATCGACACCAAGATAGACTTGATAGCTTCCACGATCTCGTCGAACTCATCCACGACCACAGCTTCGCCGTATTTGGCGCTCATGGTCTTGAAGATGTCGTCGTAGAGATCTGAGCTGACCGAGTCATACAGATCTGATCCAGAGAGTCCACACATGACATCCAGGCTATCAAACTTCACCACGGTGACGTGGTGATCGCGGATATTCAGGATCAAGTTTTTGACCGCACTCAGAGCAGCTCTGTCGCCTTCGGTTTCTGCTGTGTTGGGTGTGACACGCTGGTAGTCTGTCAGGTACATCCTGAACAGGTCGTAGGCGTATCCCGATGGACTTGTCTCGTCTGTGAACAGTTCATAGACCTTCTGACGAACGCTGTCGCCAAAGGTCAGTTCACTGATCCTGTTGAGAAACCAGCGATCGTGCAGCGTATAAGCTTTCATGTTTGTCCTCGATCTGGCTCTACGCCGTAAACTGCCACAGTGTTTTGATCTTGGAAGATCACGGCAGAGATTCTGAATCCAGGATTCAGTCGTTGGTTGACGAAGGTTTCTGACAGATGTGCCAGCACCTCGTTGTACTCACCCATGTTTTCCTGGTACTTTTGTTCCGCATAGCTGTGCAGCAGACGAAGTACATTGTCCAGGTGATCTTCGTCGTACGTCGGTGGAACATGACCCGAGTGAACGGTGTAGATGTTCCGAAGCGCATCGCGGATAGCCACGAGGTAGTGCAAAGGGATAACCATCTGTCCAAACAAATGCCCCAAGGCCAACTGTCTGAAAAACGTAGCCATCGAGTTGGTGTGTGCCGCGACAAACACGTTGTGCGTGATGGATTCGTGCAAACACCTCAGAATCGCCATGGCCGACTGACCGAGCTGAGTCTCACTGACACACGCAGGAACATCCGACGCTCTCATGACGGCGTGTGTCAAGTCAAGAAAGTCTTGCTGAATGTACTGCCGCTGAAGAACGCGGAACAGTGGCAGATGACAGCCAGGTGGAAAGATGTATGCTGCGGACTTGGTTTTTTGCATGTTCAATCCTTGTAGATAGCGGCCATCAGAACGACCGTGTTGTGCGTCACAAAGCTGACGCTGAAGTTGATAGAAGTTTGTCCCGTGAACCCTAACAGGAAAGCGCTGAGACACTGACTGACGTGTTCTTTGATGATCTCGTACGGAGACACAAAGTCAGTGCGGAAAACGTAGCCACCAGTGTCAGGTGGTGCGTCGTCTGACAGATCGATGGGTGACAGATTGACAAAGATACGGTTAACGCAGTGTCCGTACTGCGGGAGAGACTGATAGTCCTCTAGGGTGTACCGCACAGCGTGTCGAACCGCCAGTGTCATGTACTCGGTCAGGTATCGATGCTGACTGAGGTTCTTGGGAGGCTCGGCGTCTATGCTGAGCAGGTAGCTCTTGTTCATACCTGCTTCAGGGTAACGATCAAGTTGTAATTACCATCTACGGTAACCGAGAGGTAGTTGTACATCCGAGCGTTGTACCGGTAGCCCAAGAAGTCTTCCAGCGTAGGAAGCAGATCCAACCCCAGTTGCGGACAGTCTGTCATTCTGAGATTTTGAAGAAGGTCCAACGGTGACTGTGATGTCAACCCATAGCGTCGGAGACTTTCCAGATACCGACACTCAAACTCGATGTGCCCAAACTGAAGATGTTTGGTCATCTGCATATGTGTCACACCGAACACCACGCTTTTGGCCACGGCATCAAACATCGTGCTGTAGCTGGTGTCAAACTGGGGTTTGAGATTGCTGTGACTGGTTTTCAGAATGTGCGATAACACGGCTTTTCCTTTTTATCAGGTTGATAGGTTCACACTTTATATATGGCATCAACGGTTTTTCAAAGTCATCAACTGTCAGTATCTTTCTTTGCACTTTTGAGGATGATCTGAATCAACCTAAGGACCACTATGTCACGATCTCACAGTCTCTATAAAGGAGTTGAAGACTTTCAACTCAGTATTGAACTTCTCGAATGGCGCGAGTCTTTGCTGAAGGGCGTACCTGTGTATGTCCCTAGTCAGGACCCAATGCTTGACACATTGACGCTGGACTCTGTCCCTGAGCCACTGCGTCAGCAAAAGGCATCTGACGTTCAAGATGTGGTTGCCTTGCAGGACCGACCCATTTGCCGGTTTGTGACAACTGGTAAACAGGTCAGCGGCAGTAAGCTGTTTGTCGACGACTCTGTTCTGGCACCTCTGGTCAGCACAACGCTTTCTGGCAATTTCCAACAAGCTTACCGCAAGCAGCTTGACCGACTGATCCACGACGATGCCGACAAACTCAGCGTACCGACTCTGATGAGTCTGGCTGCTGTTTTCTCTAAATACAGCTCACCTCTTCCCACGTTGTTGACTTCAGCCAAGTACGTGAGAAGGTTGCGTGACATCCAAATCGTGCTGAACAGTTTCTTCAAAACCAACCACAAAGTCTTCATCGATCTGGTGATCCTCTTTAACGATGAAGCCAGACCTGAAGTAGGAACACCCCATGACGCACCTGGTCGCATACTTGGCCGTTGACCTGGCTGAAGGCAACACATTTTCAGGTTACGCTTGTCTGGCTTACAGCTACGCGCTGACGGCTCGATCCAAGTACACCAAACACCCTCGCAAGTCTGCACTGAACTTCACTGAGTCCGGGATACAGAAAGAGAAGTCCGCAGCACCCATGACCGTAGAGAATATCTACGAGCTGATCCAGCGAAGTGGATATGGTTTCATCGAGACGATACCTGACGCAATCACAGAGACATTCTCACTGGCATCCAGTCTGGAGAATATCGAATCACTGACCGTGATCCATACGCTGAAATACCTGGAAGGGTTGACAGATCTGGCGTTTGGTGAAGGTCGTCACGAGTGGGTCAAAAACGGCGGTGTACTCCCTAAAAGAGCCAAACCGATAGAAAGCCCAGAAAAGTGGAAAGCCATCGTCGAACTTCACGATCAGCTGGTAGAGCGTAACGTCCGGGTCAGTTTTGTCAAGGAAGACGTGGACCCAGAGAACTACGCGCAGACACTCTGTAAGACCATGGCTGCCATAGGCTCTAACTCTGCCAGGACTCTCAACGAAGCACCGTTCAACGTCAACGACGTGGCTCCAGTGGTTCTCCGGTCATGCTTGGCATATCCAGAATTCAAAGAGTCCTACGACACCAAAGACCTGATTTACTACTTCAAGGACTTGTTCTTCAGCTCTGACCCCACTGTGCAGGACGACAACTTCTGTATGCTGGCTTCGGCGAAGGATGACCATGAGGTCGGTAAACGCAACTTCACCAGCAACTACAGCTGTATCCACGGACACATTCCTCCGCTGATCCACAGACTGAAAACCTTCTTCAGGTCAGAGCCCAGGTACCAGGTGATGACCTGCTCTGTCCGGTTGACCGAGTTTGAGAACCGTGATCTGCTCAGACTGGCTGAGGTGGTCCCGTTGACTGACATGCTCAGGAGCACATCCACGGGCTCAGAGAGTCGGTATAAACTCGTGGGTGGTAAGCTTGACTTGCTTCAAGAGAACACCATGGGGTATCCCTTTGTTCGGGAGATCATGATGATGATGGACTTCATGGAGACCATCGAAGCAGAGTCTCAAGAGCACACCAAGATCAAAGACGTCACCGATGTCTTTGTGAAAGAAGGTAAGCTGGTTCTTGACAACGCGGAGACCCATAAGGACTTCTCTCACCTGGCGTCTGAGCTGGGTATCAAGATGACCCAGAACTTCATCGCGCACACAGGGTTTGACTACCCCAGTTATCTGGCTCTGAAAAAGATCGAAGCAGACATCCAGTCTGTGTTCTTTATCATGAGCAAAACCCACGACAGCAATTTCATGTCGTTCCATACCAAGTTTGTGCTGCCTGACAGGGTACTGTATTCCACCTCGGTCAGGAACAAGTACCTGGTGCGACATTTTTAAATTCTTCGGCAAGACGTCATCCTTTCCCTTTTTCACCTCGTGAGGTTTAACCATGTCCCTTTTGAACATTGTCACCGGTTCGTTCTCCATCGCCACTGGCGAAGCCGCTGAAGTCTACTTCTGCCCAGCAGGCAAGACCCACGCCATCGTCGACCTGAGCTTTCTGCGTGATGACCTGACCACCAGCTCTCTGATCGGCGTGGCTCTGACTACCCAGTCCAACCCTGCTGCGCTGACTTCCCTTGACTACCTGATCGACGACATCGAACCCGTCGGCACCCAGAACGCCATCGAACTGTCCAAGGTCATCGTCGGCCAAGGTCAGCGCCTGTTCGTGAAAGTATTCTCTGGCACCGGCATCTCTGTCCGGATGTCTGGCTCTGAAGAAAACAACCCCCTGGTCCTGGCCGCTGGTCGTTTGGCTGCCACTGCTGTGGCTGGTACTGGTCAAGTCCAGTTGTTCCACAACAACCTGCCCGACACTGCTTACAGCAGCGTGAGTATCAGCACCTACAACGTGTCTTCTTCCAGCGACGCCATCATCGAAATGTGGGTGGGTAACACAGCCTCTCCTGGCGCTCAGCACAAAATCATGAACGCTCGCGTGCCTGCCAACGAAACGGCCATCGCCGAGAACTACACGTTGGCTCCCGGCGACCGTATTTACGTCCGTTCGAGCATCGTGGGCTCGGAGTTCTTTGCCAATGGAATGATCGTCAAAGCCGCGTAACAATTGCCTTTCTGAGGCTACCTAATCTCCAGGCTCCCACTCACGTGGGGGTCTGGAGGTTTTTTACCAGTGATTGCATCATCTGATCCCACTCAACAAGGACACAAAAATGTTTGACGATCTCAACGACAACAGCGGTTTCTCACCTGAGGCTGCTTCCAAACCTCCCGCTGAAAACCGGTCTTCTCATCAAGATCGTCCTCAGGGCAACTCCTACGGCCAGAGTCGCCCTCAAGGTGGCGGTGGCTACGGTGGTGGCGGCGGTGGCTTCCAACGCAAAGAAGACAAGGTGGATGACCCCTACCTGCCTATCGCGGTCTTTGTGGACAAAGAGTTCTCCGAGCAAGCCAAGACCAGCTTGTTCCACATCGCCTCCAAGCTCATCGCCAAAGGCTACACCGTCCGCATCTTCGGTGACGACAAAGAGTTTGTTCAAAAGGTCACTGCTGTGTCCACCAAGTTTGTGGAGGTGTACCTGCCTTGGCGCAACTTCAACGAGATCGAGTCCAAGCACACCTGGAACACACTCACTGCCAAGGACATCGCTGCCAAGCAGTTCTCTGGCTGGGACAAGATACCTGACGCTGTGAAGGGCATCCTGGCATCTCAGGTGCGCATCATCTTCGGTGACCGCAACAACAGTCCTGTGATGTCTCTGATCACTTGGTCACGTGACGGTGCTACGCGTGCCTCTGAAGTCACCAAGGACACGGGTCGTGTCGGCTTCATCATCAAAATGGCCAGCAGCTATGGCTTCGGTGTCCTGAACATCGCCAAGGAATCGTCTGGCGCCATCATTGAGCGCACGTACGGTATCTGAAAAGGACCCCTCTGTGAGCCGCAATCGACACAAACAAACCAGCCTCCGCAGTTTGGCGGAACTTTCTTCCACCCCAGTAGGAGACACCACGATGACCGAAGACTCCGAGACTCAGGACCAAGCCTCTGACGCCCAAGAGCAGACCAGCGCTTTGGGCGAACAATCGACCGAAGTTGAGCAGGTCTCTGAACCTGTCGCTGCCGAACAAGTCAGCTGGAAAGACATCAAACCTGAACCGCAATTCTTTCCCCGGGCGACCGAGACTGTCGCGGACGTCGAACCAACACCCCGCATGGTCCAAGTTCCACGCGCCGTGACCGCTACGGCAGCCGAAGTTTCCATCCAACATCTCGACACACGCATCATGAAACAAACCTACGATGAACTCCAAGGTTACCTGGACGCCATGCTTCCTGCCAAACGCATCACCGAAAAAGACGGTGGCCAGTGGCAGCACTTTCTGCACGGCGTGATCGTTCGCGCTCTGAGCGAAACCGATCCCCAGGTCTTCAAGCAGAAGTGGACAGCTATCCTCCGGTTCTTCCACGACAACAAAGACGCCCTCTGCAACCCCAGCTACATCTACCGCTTCATGTCCAAGTGGCCAGGCAGCAACGCCGAGCTGGTGGTGTTCCGTCTTTTGGTGTGGGTTCTCATGGAGACCTGTGATCCTGTCACCCGTCGCACCAAGTTCCAGGGCATGACCACCAAGTCTCTGACGGGGCTGTCTGAGCACCAGAGGAACAACCTGAACGCCTACTACGCCTGATCGATCTCTTCCACACCCTACCCATGAGAGGTAGGGTGTGGAAGAGTCTTTTCAAGGTTCTACCGGGATCATATGAAAAATGACTTCGCGAAAGAACATCATGGCCAAACGACTGACTTACAAATACCACCAAGATGGTGAGATCCCCCTTCCTGGCACCAGCGACATCTTTGTGTTTGGGAGCAACCTGAGAGGGGCGCACGGCCGAGGCGCAGCTTTGGTCGCTAACGATCTCTATGGAGCCATCTACGGTGTCCCCAGAGGCTACATGAACCGTTGCTACGCCATCCCTACCAAAGATCGCTTTATGCGATCACTCAGTGTCTTTGAGATCAAACAAGAGGTGGACAGATTCATTGCGTTCACGTTGGCTCATCCAGAGATGACGTTCTGGGTCACACGGGTTGGCTGCGGTCTTGCAGGGTACAAGAACCACATGGTCGCTCCTCTGTTCAGAGGCTGTGGCAAGAACTGCAACTTCCCACATCAGTGGAAGCCATTTACACGCTGATAGAAGCCTCTTAGAGCGCTTTAATAACAGTGGGTGATACGTAGATATAGATTTTGTATTTAAACGCTTATAGACCTCTTCCTGTAGCCATGCTACAGGAAGAGTGTCATTTTAAGTCACCAGGTCGATGGCGTGGATCTTGGTCAGTTTGAAGCCTGAGGTGTGCATGCGTTTCAGAAAGAGACCCATGAGTTCACCAGAGAACTGTGCGGCGATGTTGTTCAGAGCGTTCTTCTGACCTTTGTAGGTATCACCTAAACAAGCGTAGCAGAGTGTGAAGCCTTCAGATGCGCAGAACATCGGAGACCGCATCTCTACCTTCTTGCCTTTGTAGGAGGCAGCTTCGGTGTCAGAGGTCACCAGAGACCACTTGTTAGAGAGGCGGATGTACTTACCCACCATGCCACGTGTGTCTTCTACGATACCCACAAGACCTTCCTTGGTGTCACAGGGTGTGTCCACAATCTCCACACCAGACAGAGCGCGTTGCAGGATGGTGTATGCATACCCGGAGAGCTGCGTCGAGTGACCGCGAGAGTAAGAGGCCAGACGCTGATCGTTCAGGTACTTGGGGAAAACGTCAGGTGAGGTGTCCAGACCTTCAGACATCGAGGCGGTGATGGGGCTGGAAGTCAGGCTGGTTTTGAAGTCGTTGGCTTCACCGTACATGCCGAAGACCTTCTGCCGAGAGATCTTGGCTTTGTTGGACATCAGGCGCTTGGCGATAGGGTCGTCTGCCAGAAATGCGTCGTCGTGCTTCTGAAGCTCTTTCAGGATCATGGCACCTGTGGCTGGGTCTGACAGCTTGTCGCCATGTTCGTCCAGAAGTTTCTTCTTCAGCTGTTTGGCCCCAGGAGCCTGACGGATCATCTTGACGCTGGTGGCGGAGGACACCAGCGGAGCTATCTGGGTGAACATCCAGAGACGATCCATGGTTTCCAGGTACTCGGAGACTCTGATGTCCTTGGTGTTCTCTTTGAAGTCCTCCTTCTCTTTGGCCTGTAGTGCGATCAGGTTTTCCAGTTTGGAAGGAGGTATGTGGCCTTCTTGAAAAGGTATGCGTGTACCCAGGATCGGGTAGATGGCTGCTCCGTTGATGATGACATTGCCAACACGTGTCTCTATGGTACCGGAGACAGAAGACATCCAAGAGTTGTCGACAGAGACTTTGTCGCCCATCCGGTAGAGCGGCTCGTCTCTCTTCCAATCGGTGATACGGACCAGAACTTTGCCCTGTTCTGAGACCATGACACAGTGAAGTCCATCCGCGGTCATGACTGGTGTCAGGTGATCCATGGTGTCTATCTGAGGGTCTTTCTCTGGGAGAGGGATACCCAGGGTCATGATGTACCACCGACGTTTGGTCAGCGGTTTCTCAGCCACAACGCACAGCTTGAGGTATTCCAGTTTGGTGAGCATGGTGTTCCTTTATTGCAGAAGGGTTTGTGCGTGTTTGGCAGCTGACCTGTGAAGATCGAAGTCTTTCAGGATAGCCAGCACGATAGGACGGATCCGACTGATCTGTTCCGTGGTGGAGAGTATCTTGCTGACGTGTTTGTCAAAAACCACCAGCGGCGCCTGCTGACCATCGAAAGAGAACATGACGAAGCTGAGGATGTCCAGCGCCAGAAGAGCGTGGTTCTGACTCAGCTCAGACTGCTGTACTTTGAAGTCCCAGTTGATACCTGAGAGATCGTACAGCGTTTGGAACTCTGTGCGACCGAAGCCTTTTTCAGAAGCTGCTTTGCCTGCACAGTCAGTGTTATCCACAAAGGCCATAAACGCGTCCCAGTGCGCTTTCCACTTGCGGGTGACATCTGCGTCACTGAAATTGCCGTCTTCCTTTACAAGCTGTTTCATGGCTTCTATGAGTTCAGGTTGAACATGTTCCACGAGCTGCATCATCCGTGGTTCAGACAGCTGCGTCAGACGACTTGCCATCTGGATAAAGAGTGTCCTGGGTGGCTCAGGTCCATACAGACAGTAAGCCAAGTAGTCCGTGTCTTCCAGTTTCTGCACCATCAACAGAAAGTGACCAAGTTCGTTGAGTTCCCAGAGGGCAGGGTCTTCTTCGATATTGACACGGATACCGTGCTTCTTCAGCAGGTCCAGGATAAAGACTTTTACTTTGGTCAGGAAGAGGTCGTGGATCTCTTCCTTGCCGTAGGCTTCTTCGGCGCTGATCAGATCGACCAGTTCGTTCTCCCAGTCCTCCAGGCCAAACTCCTGAAGAACAAACATGGCGTTGGTGAGGTCTTGCTTGACTTGGTGAGTGTAGGAGCTGTCCAGGTACAGCTGTGTCTGTTCCGTGATAGATAACATTTAGGGTGTCCTTTTAAACGATCAAACCATCACACTGTCTCATAAAAGAGACAGTGTGAGGTAAGAGGCAGATGTTACTTGGCGCAGGCCAGCTGGGCCATCAGGTAGTCGGTCAGGTACTTGGTCAGAGCAGGTACCACAGCGCGAGACGGTGTCAGCTCAGGGTCTGCCTTCATGGCTTCCAGCATACCAGAGATGATGTCGAAGGCGTTGCTGTGTCGGTAGATGATCTTTGCGACCATGAAGAGTGACAGCTTGGCCAGATCTTCCAGGTGCTCAGACTTCAAGATGCTCATGTGCTGTGCGCAGAGCTGAAGTGTTTCAGCGCGATGCGCGGGATGAGCTTGGTAGAACTCCTTCATGGATTCCATGTGCTCAGGTGAGTCCAGGAGAGCGCGCACCTCAAAGTTCACGATCTCCTTCATGCGCTCGTTCCACCGCTGTGACGTGTACACGCCGAACAGACTGCGCTGGCGGTTCCAGATGTCTTTCAGTTCAGCGCCACGAGACTCCAGGGTTTCCAGTGTCAATGCGGTGTTGCCAGAGGCGGCCACATGACCGAAAATGTGATCGATCGAGAAGCCTTGTTCAGCTGCCTTCTGGAAGTTCTCTTCCAAGATGAAGATGTCCACACCCTTGTCAGACATGTAGGAGAACTGACCAGAACCACCAGGGATCAAGACCGTACCGTTCTTCATGTGGACGTTGAGCAGGTCCATGGCAGACATCAGGCCCTCCGCGTAGCTGTTGCGAAGTGTCACAGCCAGAGAAGTCAGAGCGGTCAGAGAAAGACCCACCTGAAGCGTGGGGTTGTTGACCAAGCCACGGAAGAACAAGAAGTTCACCAGCTGGTAGTTCGCCATCTCGATGGGGTTCACGATGGTGTTGACAAACTGATCAGAACCAGCCATGTAGCTCTTGAGTTTGCTGTCACCGTTCTCGGCGTACCAAGACTTGATCAGGTCATCTTCACCAGAGTCGCCGGTCAGGAGGCTGGCCAGCAGATCGAACTCGGGAGTGAAGACACCAGCACGGTAGTCGAACGAAGCGCGTGGTCCACGAGCGTTGCGGAAAGGTTGGGCTTCGGATTCGATCAAGGCAGAGTCGAAGATGGCGTGGCGACTCATGTAGGTCACCCGGAACAAGTCTTCAGGCTGCTTCATGCCGATGTTGGCTGCGTGCTGACGAACGTTTTCCATGAAGGACGTCATCTGGGCGTAAACCACGCGCTGTGCAAACAGAACGTGTGTTCCGATCAACTTGGTGTAGTCCTGGATGTAGTTGTCCATCAGGGCATCGTGGCTGGACGCTGCGTACGATGGCGCGTTGTTGCGATCACGGAGAGAGTCACCAGAAGCTGCCGACACGATGTCGCTGGGCAACGACTCGGCACCCGTAGACAGATATTGACCGTTTTGGTGGCAGCCACGGACACGGGGAAGCATGCTTCCACAGAGTGCGGCCATCAGAGTACCGGAGATAGGTGCAAAGCGCAGTTTCTTCTCGTGCGCGATGTGAGCCAAACTGGCGCCAAGGTCGGCGGATGTATTGCGGATCATGATGGTGCCCTTACGCGAGGTACGCGGTTTTGATGTGGTTGGCCACGGTGTTGGAAAGGACAGCGCGAGAGAGCCCGTCACGGTTCATGGCGGCTGCGGTATCTTGGCCACCCATGCTGGCCACCACGCCGGTAACCAGCTCGATGACGTTGGCAAAAATGACGGCGTTGTGCGCAAGAGCTTCGGGTTTCACCGTAGCGCTTGTCGAGGGGGTGGTGGACGTATTCACGTAAGCTCCTGGCTTGTTAAGGGGTGTCACACTATATTTCCCCCTGTTTTCACATTTGGTAGTAACAAAAAAGGGTCTACCATGGAAGGTGTTTTCTACTTGCCAGCTGAGAGCTATACCGAGGGTCTGAACCCTTTGAAGGCTTATCTGAAGCAGCTGAGTTTCTACATCCAGAACAGAAGAGGTTGTTCTGTTGAGGAAGGCAACAGGTTGGCCATCACGTTCTTGAAGAAGCACTTCAAGGACAAAGAGATGAAGTGTTTTGAGCGTCTGGAGAACGGCGACCGTGTGGCACTGACAACCACGCTGTACGGGTATATCAAGAAGAACTTGGCCGAGGGTAACGTCTTAGCACCTACGCTGACATCTTACATGCCTCGGTCTAAACAGGTCTCTATCTTATCAGATTTCATTTTTGTGGCAGTGAAGAAGCGCGGTAAAGCCAAGAGCGAAATGCACCGCGCTAAAGCTGTTGGAGACATGGTGCTCTACGACAACAAAGACAACGAGCAAAACAACATGAAGACGTACTGCAACTCCATGAGCGGTTCTTTTGCTCAGGAAGCATGCATCCTTCACAACCCGTCTAATCACTCCACATTGACGTCTCTGACCCGGACCATGACGTCGCTCAGTAACGCCAACAACGAGCGACTGATCGCCGGTAACAGGTACTACCCTCGTGGGATCGATGTCCTGAACAACATCGTCTACATCACCAGCAACGTGGATGTGGACCAGGTCGAGAAAGCCGTGGTAGAGTTTGAGCTGGTCTTTCCTACGGTGGAGCAGACAGTCGCTGTATTGAAGCGGTCTTCTGATCTCTACTTTCGGGACAATAAGTACTACCAGGAGAAGATCATTCCTCTGCTGCGCAAGCTGAGACCTGGTCATCTGGCAGCTGTCTGTTACATCGGTGACTTCTATCATCTGCGAGCACTGAACCCAGATGTTATCAAAACCCTCTTGGATCAGATGGCCGCACCTGTGGTAGGTGAAACACCCGCGCCAGATATAGAAGGTAAGCTGTACGCAGTGGACGAGAACATCCGTAACCTGGCGCACCACATCTTCTTCTCAAGAATGGTGGGTAAGGGTAAAGACTATGCGGAGATGGAAGACCCACAGCTGGTGATGGACTTGTACTCCACATCCAAGCACATCGAAAAAGTGCTGATGAACTACAAGCTGTTCTTCAACGCGTTCTTCATGACAAGCATTTTCCCACCTAACGTCACACGCTTAAAGAACATGCGGCGACGAGCGGTGGTACTGTCAGACACTGACTCGACCTGTTTCACTACCGACGAGTGGGTGACGTGGTACAACGGATCGTTCCACATCAGCGACAAGACCATCGGTGTCGCTACCTCTGTGGCGTTTGTGACGACACAGTCCATCGTTCACATGCTGCGTATCCTATCTAGGAACCTGAACGTGGATCAGTCTTTGATCACACGCATCGGGATGAAGAACGAGTTTCTGTGGCTGGCTCACGCACCGGCTGATGTCAGTAAGCACTACTTTGCTTACACCGTCACCCGTGAGATGAGCATTTACAAGAAACCAGAGATCGAAGTCAAAGGGGTGCACTTGAAGAACTCAGCTGCCCCTAAGTTTGTGATCGAAGACGCTGCCGAGATGATGAAGTATATCCTGACCAAGGTGGCCACCAATCAGAAGTGTTCACTCACAGAGCAACTGAATCGTGTCATTACGCTGGAGAACACTATCCGGACCAGCGTACTGAAAGCTGAACCTGTTTTCTTGAAGCGTTCTAAGATCAAGGATCAGACAGCTTACACGCAGCCCGCTAACGTATCTCCTTACGCCAGACACACGTTCTGGAATCAGGTCTTCGGTCCTACCTACGGTGAGTTCTCGGCACCACCTTACAGTGTGGTCAAGATACCTACCACACTCACCAACAAGACCCGTTTGATGGCTTGGGTAGAGTCTTTTGACAACCCAGAGCTGAAAGCCAGACTGGTGGGATGGTTGGCTGAGACAGGTAAGAAGAACCTGCCTACAGTGTACATGCACAGCGACTGGGTGCTGGCTTACGGCATACCTAAAGAGCTGATCGCTATCATCGATGTGCGACGTATTATCCTGGATGTTACTACACAGCACCGTCTGGTGCTAGAGACATTTGGGGTGATGCTGTACAAAGAGAAGTTGGTCTCAGAGCAGTTCACAATCTGAAGTACCACACCTCCCGTTCTTGGGGGGTGTGGTCTTTATTTCTGTCAGTCATTGGGTGTAACACCACCAGGAGTGTATTTTGAAAATAGTCTATATCAAGCTTGAGGACTACAAGCGCTTCCCTCTGTCAGAGAAGACGGTCTTCGAGCATCGGTTTACCAAGAAGCTGGTCATGCTCTCTGGTCCCAATGGTTCCGGTAAAAGCTCACTGATGTACGAGCTGACCTCATTGCCTTCTACCAAGGATCGATTTGGCAAGAACGGCTACAAAGAGATACACATAGAGTTCAACGGCAGTTTCTATATCCTGATTTCCAGCTTTAAAGACGGTGTCAAGTACAGCTTTCTGAAAGACGGACAGGAGCTGAACAAAGCAGGATTGATCACCGCTCAGAAAGACTTGGTCTTTGAGCACTTCAAGATCTCGTCGATCGTGCACGACATCATGGTGTCTCGTGAGAACTTCACGACCATGGGTCTGATCGCCAGGAAGAAACTGCTGAACGCTGTTTCGCACATCAACATCGACACAGTCTTGGGACACTACAACGGACTGAAAGAGACGCTCAAGAACCACACCTTCATGCTGAAGAATCAGTCCAGTCAACTGCTGGCTGAAACACAGAAGCTGAACGACGAAGGTCGTCTGGATCTGCTCAGGTCTAAGAAAGAAGTCCTGGTGCATCGGATAGAGGGACTCTTGGACCAGAAAGCCAGTCTCAGGGCTTATACAGGCGACGTAGATATCGACCAAGGAGTAAGACACTACCAGAGTGTTAAGCAGGCTCTGGACACTGTTCTAGAGTCCCACAGCTGTGTTCTGACCTCACACCCGTACGTGGGTTTACCAGAGTACATCGGTGAACTGAGATCTGATCTGAAAGTGACGGAGTCTTTGCTCACCAGCAAGTACACAGCCATGGAAGACCTGGACGCACGCGTCAAGTCGGCACAGGTTTTAGCGAACCAGGGGTCACTGGAACTGGGTGAGAAAAGATCCCAGCTTCTGAACACCTATCAGCTGATCGTCAGCAGACTGGTGCACCTGAAAGACGAACTTGACAACCTGGAGTCCGTGCGGTCTGCCATGGAGACTATCCGGTCAAGTTTACCTTCTGTACTGGAGAACCTCTGCGAGAACCCAGAACGAAAGTACTCACAGGCTAACTACCAGACACTGCTGGACAACAGGGACAAGACCACACAGCTTCTGATAGCGGCGATGAGTGACGGTCACAAGCTAGACACGGACCTGAAAGAACTGGAAGCCCATCAGAACCTACAGTGTCCCAACTGTTCTCACAGCTGGTTGCCAGAAGAAGTCAAAGCCAAAACACAGTCCACTAAGCTGGCGCTGAAGGAGGCCTCAGAGCGACAGTTTCAGCTTCAGCAAGAAGTGAAGGCACTGACCGCTCAGATCACCGCGCAGTCTGTGTATCTGGACTCCTTTAACAGGTTGACACAGCTCTACGGTCACACCAAGTTGACAGCCCGTGTCTTCTGGGATGTTGTCCAAGAGACCAAGATGATCTACCTGAATCCAGGAAAGATGCTGTCTCTGGCTGATGAGATGCTTTTAGAGCTGGAAGCCACAGAGTCTCTGAAGCGCATCACTGAACAGGTAGCGGAGTACGACAGACAGCTGACCACAGCAGCGCTGTTGGGTGATCGCTCTGTGGACCGTCTGGCAGAGATGATGACCGTCTTAGAGGCCGAATGTTCGGAGCTTCGCAATCAGCGTGAAAACAAGCT
Organism: Candidatus Nanopelagicales bacterium; assembly: GCA_028687755.1. Classification (NCBI taxonomy): domain Bacteria; kingdom Bacillati; phylum Actinomycetota; class Actinomycetes; order Candidatus Nanopelagicales; species Candidatus Nanopelagicales bacterium. Next base: position 3,644 of record JAQTZL010000014.1, on the reverse strand, counting down.
CTCAGAGCTTAAAACAGCTGAGACCGCTCTAGCTACCTACAAGCGTTTAGAGAAGCTCTACGGCTCTCTGGATGCGGCTAAGCAGTCTTTACAGACACAAGCGCTCAGACATACAGTTAACAGCCTTGTTTCCGAGATAGACAACCAGCTTTCTTTGTTGAAAGTGTCTGTCTTGGAAGTAGAGAAGGAGTTAGCGCAATCAGAAGCAGTCAAAGCCACTGTGGACACTCTGCGCAGAGCTGTCGCTGAAACACAAGAAAACGTCAAGGTGCTGGAGATCATGTTGGAAGAGCTGTCGCCTAAGAACGGTTTCATAGCCAAGACAGTCTCTAGCTTCCTGAATGTGATCATCACCAGCATCAACACGGTGATCAGTGAGAACTGGTCGTACAAGATGGAACTGAAAGCCATCAACGTCGAAGAAGATGCGCTGGACTACAAGTTCAGAGTTATCGTGAAAGACAAGCTGCCTGTGGACGACATCTCTCTCATGAGCGGCGGGATGCAGGAGATCGTGAACTTGGCGATGAAGTTCACTCTGGTTATGCTGATGAGACTACAGGGGTATCCGGCTTACATGGATGAGTTCGGCCTTAAGCTGGACAAAGTCCACAGAGCCAAGGTAGCCAGTATCATCTTCCAGATGCTGGGGTCTTCTATGTACAGCCAGATCTTTCTGATCACCCATTTGGACATGGAGTATGGTGAGTTCCATGACGCTGAAGTGATCGAAATGTAAAAAAGAAAAAGTGCATACCTACAGACTGAAAGGTCTGTAGGTATGGCTTTGTATCAGTCCTTCGCAAAGCTGCGATTCAGTGTTTGGCTGATCTCAGGGATGGGGGTCAGACTGCTGCTGGCGTCACCCTCAGCCATCTCTTTATCGTCTTGCAATTCTGAGAATATTCGTCTGTATACGTCTTCTGTAAATACCTGATCCAGCCACAGGGCGTCAAGTATGATCTTGCCGGCAAGCGCGGCCGGTATCTGAAGCGTTTTCTTTTGGCGAACCGAACGTAGCAGCTCACTGTACGCATCGTGTACCTGTGGAGCAAAGGCTTTGAATCTAACAAGTTCGTAATCTTGGGTTACTTCCATCCACGTAACAACGTTATGGATGGCCCCGATCGTCCTCTGTGTGGTGAGATTTGGGAGACCCACCGTACTGTACAGACAGAAGATCACTGTCAACAGCTCGCCTGTCTCAATTTTCAGTGTCATGGTTAATCGCCCTTTGGAGTTAATTGTCGCTGTGTTTGAAAATGCTGGTCAACATAGAAGCAACTTCGTTATCTGAAACAGCTGCTTCCTGAGTATCGAGTTCACTAAGCTGGTTGTCAAGTTGTACTTCGCTGACCATCCGGCGTTGAACGCGTCGTGTAAACGCATTACCAAAGACCGACGCAGCAAATCCCACCCCTGTCGCCATATCCACCCGCGACGCTTCTTTACGAACCGTCCTTAGCAGGACGACGTATTTTTCGTACGCGCTGGGTGCAAAGGCCTTAAATCTGGTAAGATCTTTGTCCCTTTTTACTCTCCAGTTCTCTAGTGTGTCGAGAGCTATAAGAATCGCACTGAGAGTGACTGGACTCATGTGATGCATGGTCTGCCGAACACAGACCAGTATTGTCAATGCCTCGCTGGCGGTAATTGCTACGGTCATAGTTGCTCCTTAACCCCACTGCCAGATCTGACGTGATCGAGTTCAGTAGAGTATGTTCGGTTACTATGTACCTAACTCAAATAAAATCAAGAGCAATCTACCTACAGACCAGAAGGTCTGTAGGTAGTGCTTTACCACTTCAGGAGAGCGGGATTGACTTTCTTGCAAAGGAGACTGCGGATCTCGTCGGCCACGATCTGCGAAGACTCTTTGGCAAAGATATGGCTGCTGCGATCTACCGACACCAAGTTTTGCAGGATATCGCGGTGCACGACATGCTCTTGACCAGTCTGGAGAATCAGTCCGTTGGACTCTACGCCAGGTGCGAACGCCTTGCACGCGTGCTTGATACCCGGCATGACCACATGGTCAAAGGTGATCAAGCTGGTCAGCTCACGTTCTGTTCGTCCGTTGCGCTGATGGGTATCCATCAGAGACCGGATAGAGAAAGCGGTGTTCTGGTCAGGTGTGTCCAGAGAAGCCTGAAGCACAGCAGCATGAGGTCCATGAGGACGCAGCTCAGCCATGATGCCGATCATCTCTGGATTGCCAAACTCTGGGTTGTTACGCCCGTAGTTCATGTCCAACCAGATCTTGCGGTAGTGCACACAGATGTTCGGCTCGTAGATGTCGATCATCCGAGCATAGTAGTCCGCATAACTCATGCCGGGCTCACGACGTGGATGACCCAGCTCACCGTACAAACAAGCTGCTTCGATCCGACGCATGAAGGCGGAAGACTCCTTGAAGAGATCCACAACACGGTGAGCGACGTAGTACTCACCGATGCTGTTGTAACAGTTCAGGGCACCGATCATGAAGGTGTGGTACCCACTGGCGTCAGGAGCTGGCAGATTGCCTTTCTTGCCTCTGGCCTTGTAGATGGTCTCAGTGAAAGTGGTGTGAGCTGACATGTGTTTCCCCGTATAGAAAAAGATTTCACAGGATAGCTCGGGGGTTGACGTAGATACTCCACACCGACTGCGTGAACAGTCGGTGTGGAGATCATCAGGGATTAACCACCAGAGGTGGCGACGGGGTTGCCAGTGGTGGAGCCAGCAGCGGTCGTGACGTTTTGACTGGACACGGAGCCCAGCTGAGACGCGTAGTTCAACCAGCCTTCACCAGACAGATTGGGGTTGATGGCTTCAGACTCAGTGCCATAAGGCACGTGGGCTTTGCGCATGTTCGGGTCAGCGTTCTTGCGATTGGCAAAAGCGGTGTCCAGAATCTGCTGTGCCAAAGCGTTGACACCATCGCCGACCGTCATGAAACCGTGGTACTCGATGTCCAGATAGGTGATTTCCTGTCCAGACTTCAGATCACGTTTGGCTGTCGCGACACCAGCGCCTCCTGGGAACATGTTGGAACGCAACCAAGCGCGATCCACATGCTTGTGCAGAGGACAAGGTTGGATGTAGATACCGGTTGCGGCGTACCAGTTGGCAGTCAAGTCCTTGACACGAGCGCTTTCCAGACCACCCATCAGAGCAAACTTGGTTTCGGGATCCATCAGACCGTACCGAATCCAGAACTCATGCATGCGCTGGATGGGGCGACCGTATTTTTCCACGTACTGATGCTTGGGGGTAGACACGCCACGACTCACGTTGGTGACTTCATGCTGAAGTTCGCCGGATCCACCCAGAGCGTGAGAATCCACATCGACCTTCAGTTCCATGTCCAGACCGTCGATGGTATAGCTGTGCAGCTCCATCGTGGCCTTCAGCGCTTGACGCCACTTGGTGGCATCGGTGAAGAGGTCAAACATCTCGGGTGCGTCCAACAGGACAAAGTGCACGGGACGACTGACGTGAGCCTGGTTGTTGACCCATTGTCCGTATTCGGGGGACCACCCGTTCATGCCGCCGTAGGAAGGGTCCAGCATCGGGCGACCAGCGCCCGCTGCAAAGCCTGTCGTCAGCATGGCGTCTGTCAATTTGCTGCTCATTTTGCTACACTCCTGGTGTGAGAGAAA